>WJKG01000456.1 GCA_014729205.1 candidate division GN15 bacterium
CCATTGAACTGAGCATGGTAGCCTCGGCGTGATACCCGCGTGCGGTCGAGGTTTGCGCATAGCCAAAGAAATCAACATGTGCCACCACCAGTGCCACCAGGAAGACAACAACCCCCGTCAGCATGCGCCGACCTGACACTTCGCGTCGTTCCCAGATTACTACGCTCACGGCATGGGCCGCGAACACGATCAACACCGGCGCCAATGGCAGCCGGTATCGTGCCGCCACCAGAAACAGCAGGATGCTCGGTAAGTACGCCAAAAGGAACAGCCCACACGCGGTGCGTGGTTGATCCCAGCGTCTCACCCACACCAAACCGGCCAGCGCCAGCGGAAGCACCAACCCCCACGGCAGGTATGGCGGCCCCTTGAACAGCAAGGCCCGCATCAATCGGCCCTGATGGGCGAAGTGATACAGATCAAAGTTGTTCGACAGCTCATACCCCCCCAGCAACAGAAGCGCCTTCTTACCGAGTAATGCCACAAACCGTCCCGGTTGCTCGGCGATTTCTCTCAGCGCGCGATTGCGCCAGTAACTGGAAAGCTCCGCCTCACTCAGGTCGCGACCGACATCCGCCTCCGCCAGGCGCTCGGTGTCTTCCTTGCCACCCCACCAGTCACGACGCGTATTGGGCAGCCTGGGCGACACACCGTCCGCCTCCGGGTGATTACCGATATATAGATTTATCCCGCCATACGCCCCGATCAGCACCGGCTCCCCGGCCTGGACCGTGTTGTATATCGCCACCGGCAGGATGGGTAGAATAAGCGCCAGGAACCAGAGCACAATGGCCCGCCGGCGAACGGCACTCCGATCGTGCACCCACCGAAACACCAGGCAGACCAATACCACTCCCACAAATAGCAGCATGTTTGGTCTCGTAATAGACGCCAGCCCCAATGCCAGACCGCAAACTACCGGCCAGCGCTGTGAGCTATCATCCTTGAGCACACGCACCAGCGCCAACAGTCCAAGCATCACCAGAAAGATGAGCAGCGGTGGCGCCAGCAATTGTGCATCGTAGAAGATCAGTGTTCCATAAAATGCCGCAAGTACCCCCGCCACTCGGGCCGTCCGCCGACCAAACAACTCAAATGCAACGAGAAACGTCAGCACTACGGACATTGCTCCCAGCAATATCTGAATCACGCGGATTGCCCACGGACCATCGCCGAATACGGCGTACACCAATCCCAGAAACAGCGGATACAAGGGCGCCCGATAGAACGGCCCTTCGTAGAACGACTCTCCCGCTGCCAGGTGCTGTGCCCACTCATCATGGTAGGCCATATCCACCACCGGATGAGCAAACAGCAACCCTTGACTGAATTCGATCAAGAAGACAAGCCTGAGTGCCAGCGCCAGACCGAAGAAAATCAGGCAGTCTCGCCAGGGGAAGGTAGTGTGTTGTTGTATCGGGTTGCCGGTCATGTCACAATGTAGTACATGCCACGGTGGGAGCAAGTCTCAACCAATGCCCGGCATGGCCAAGGGCGTTCGATCTATTTTGCGGGATAAAAATACACAATAGCCAGGGCAATCAAGATGAAAACGACGAAAATCACCGCCAGGAGGGCTTTCGATTGTGGTTTCGCTTCCGGCTCAGTGACTACTTCCGGTTCCGGTTCACTTTTTTTTTTGAGCTTGGGCTCGATCTTCTTGAGCCACTCATCCTCGATCGCCAGAAGCTCGTCGCTTTCAGAGGTCAGGGTGAATCGTTCCACCTCGGGAATGCCGGCCTCATCGACCTCTTCGACTTTAACAACCACCACCGTTACGTTGTCCATGCCGCCCTTGTCGTTGGCCAGGTCAATCAGCGCCGTGACCACCTCGTCGGGCTTGTCTCGAAGGGGAGAGGCCGTTTCGAAGATCTCGGTATCGGTAGCGAAACCGCAAAGACCATCGGAACACAGTAGATACACTTGCCCCGGTTCACTGCGAGACAGCTGGCAATCCACCTCGACATTCTCACGCACACCCAGAGCACGAGTGATGATGTTCTTGCCGACCACCGAACCCGCCTCTTCCTCGGTCAGGTTGTGGGTCGCCTGCATCTCCGCAACCCACGAATGATCGACCGTCAGCGGCACAAGCTTGTCGACATCAAGCCGATACGCCCGGCTGTCACCCACATGCGCTACCGCCATCACGTCAGCCTCAGCTGCCAGGGCGACGACCGTTGTCCCCATACCGCTTTGCGTGCTATTTGCCTTCGCCTGGTTATGCACCTGGCGGTTGGCCAGGCGGATCGCTCGAAGTAACAGCGAGGTAGAATCCGGCAACGCTCGCCCCACGTGCAATCGCTCGTCATCACGAAGCTCACGATCGAAATCGTTAAAAGCTGCGTCGAGAACATCGCGGGCCGTTTGCGATGCGACCTCGCCAGCCTGGTGTCCACCCATGCCGTCAAACACCGCGAACACCCGGTTAGCCTCGTCTATATGAAGTGTATCCTCGTTCTGCTGTCTTACCTGCCCGACGTCCGTCTGTCCGGCAGCAAACACCTTTAATGCCACGTCCAACAGCTCCTCTTACGGGAAACCGGCATGCTCGCGTGCCCTCCTGTTTGCGAATCAAACAACATTATGAGCCCCACAGCCCTTGAACACAAGCAAAAAACCCCGGACAGATCGGTCCGGGGCTCTTTGATCATCTTTGAGCGACAATGCCTCTATTTTACCAGCATCATCTTCTTTGATTCACTGCCGAAATCGGTGACTATCCGGTAGAAATAGACACCGGACGCCATTCCGTCGGCAGTAAACGTAACCTCGTGTGTCTCCGCCGGCAGTATACCCAGATCCTCATTCCTAACCGTTCGACCCAGAACATCGATTACCTGCAGGCTCACCTGCGAACGGCGGGCCAGCGTAAAGGCTATGGTAGTACTCGGGTTGAAAGGATTAGGGTAGTTCTGATGCAACGCAAAACCGTTAGGTAGAGCGTTCGGCCCATCTTCACCGACATTTGTACCGAACTTCTGGATCTCCACAGAATCCGTCAGCTTCAACGTCGTATCGGCACCGGAGTACAGCGTATACGTAATCGTGTTCGTCGGCGGATAGCCATTGTTCCAGATCGATGCCGTCACGTTGAAATAGACCGTGGCGTTAGCACCGGCTTCGGCATAACTGAACGAGTCTTGCGGCGTTATCGTCCAATTGGGATCGGGAGAGGTCGCCGTCAGCTTGTAGAAATCGAGCCCATTGCCGTCATTCCTCACTGTGACTCCCAGCTTGATCGTATGACCGGGCACAATAACAGTGTCATCAGGCAGATCAACAGCCGAATAGGCAACTGTCCCGGTGGCTGCAAGCTGTACCAGCTTGACCGCCTGGTTGGCGAATGTTGGATCACCCACCGCTACTGTTGCCGGACGTTGATTCACCCAGAAGGTAATCGTATCACCCTCTTCGGCACCCTCGTCCTCCGGAAGTGCTGTGAACGGATCATCGCCGTACACCGCCATGTTACCCCACAATCCCGCCTGGGTTACAATCCAGGTTCCACAGCGGATTCCATCGGGATCATAGGCATCTATGACCGAGCCAACCGGAATATCCAGACCATTGTACGTGGTCAGGCTATCACGGAAAAAGGTCGACCAGGGAGTTGGTACAATATCGTTGGCAAGGGCCGTCGAGGAACCAATAAAGGAGAGGGCCAGAACCACCAATATGAAACAGTAAGCTTTTCTCACGACATGTCTATCCAGTCTATACCGGCCGGCTGGTCTCCCAGCCGGCCGGATATTGGCGCTTTATTTCGCTTCAGACTCTGCTTACTTCAGCAGCGTCATCTTCTTCGTCTCAATGTAGTTATCGGCCGACAGGCGGTAGAAATAAACACCCGAGGCAACCGATTCACCACCATTGTTGGTGCCGTCCCACTGGACCTGATTCTGCCCGGCCTCAGCCTGACCATCGAACAGAGTCTTAACGTGCTGACCAAGCATGTTATAGACATCTACCTTGGCATGACCCGTATTGGCCATGTTGAACTCGATAGTCGTGCTGGGGTTGAACGGGTTCGGGTAGTTCTGAGACAGCGAGTAGCTGTTCGGAACCTCAGCCGGACCAGTCTCAGCCGACGTCAACGAGAAGACTTCAACCTTCTCACCGCTGCCGGTGAAGGTGAATGTCTCCTTCGTCTTCACGCCGTTAATGGCCAGGTAGAACTCACCACCGGCACGGACACCATCGGTCTCTACCGTCGACGGCTCATCGGCGTAGACCGGCATGAAGCCGAACTGTCCGTTGTCGTCCATCACGAAGTGACCGACCTTCTGGCCGTCAGTGGTGTGAGCCGTGACAACAGCGCCGGCTTCCACCGTCTCGTTGTCAAGCTGCAAGCCCTCACTGTACAGGTCGACCCAGCGGGTCGTCTTGGTAACACCCGGGGCATCGGCAGCCTTGGCAACCGGCATGTTGCGCGCCGGACGGCTCGGGATGAGCGACGCACCAATAGCCTCCGGATACGTCAGCATCTGGTCGCCGTTTACCTTCAGCCAGTAGCCAAAGCAGGTTGTCATCTCTGTCAGGTTGTTAAACTGACCCTGTCCGGGTTCGTAGACCAGACCCTCGCCATCGTATCCCAGCGCCACGATCAGATTGTCGTGAACCGACGCCAGCGCGTCTTCAGTCGCCATCGTCATCTCGGGCAGATAGGATACCAGGTTCCAACCGTTGTACAGATCGATCGGCGTCGACGGAGCCACCGGAGCACCAGTGATCGCCAGCGTAGCGCCTTCCGGATCGTTGATACGAATCCAGTAGCCGCTCAAATGATCAACCTGCCACAGCGTCGAGAACTGCAGGAAGTCCGGATCATAGGTCAGACCACCCTGCTCAAAGCCCAGGACCACATCGTACTGACCAGCGATCGAGGAAAGCACCTCCTCAATATCGTTGGTGGCTGTTTCCAGATTCCAGCTGATCAGGTTCCAGCCCTCGACCAGCTCACAGTACTTGGTCGTCAAACCGCCCTCGAGACAGACATTCCACGGGGTCTCCGACGGCAGGTCGGAATCGTAGAATGCCGGATCCTGCGGGGTAGTCGCAGCCAGCGTACCGTTGATATAGAAGCGGATGATGTCACCATCTTCAGCCGCCTGGGTGCCGTACTCGTCGGAACCGTAGACCGGCATGAAGCCGTACTGACCGGACGAATGCACCAGGAAGGTACCCACATGAATGTCCGTACCAGCAGTGTAGGCATCGATAACCGAGCCAACCGGAACCGGGCAGTCAAAGTAACTGATATCACCACAGTAGGCGTTCAGCCAGTAGTTGGTGGTGGTCCACTCCGGCACGTCGGCCAGAATCAGATCAATATTCTCATCGAGGTAGTTCAGGTCCTCAGCCTTGTCAGGATAGTACATCGGCTGAATCGGGCTACCCGTCATGTAGTAGGCGTAGATATCGAAGCTCACCAGGTTGAAGTCGGTGAATTCGAAATAACCGTTCTCATCAGAAACCATCGTCATAGCCGGACCTTCCGCGTCACACGGGAAGTCGGCCCACAGTTCCACCGTGGCGCCAGGAATCGGCTCGCCCTGGGAGTCCTTGGTGTAACCGCAGATGTAGTTCGACGGCGGCTCGTCATCGACAATGATACCAACCGTGCTGTCCGGTACCACCGGCGAAACCGGTTCCGGACCCTGACCGAAGTCGAGCAGGAAGGCGGGGTTGGAATCGAAGCCGTCCGGAATCAAACCGGGATCACCGGACAACGCCAGATCATAGGTCTGGGCCTGGGCGTCGGCACTGGCCATGAAGTGCAGAGTCGCCAGGATCTTGCCCGTGTCCACAGCGGACACATACTGGGCAGCACTACCAGCGACAGCCTTGATAGAAACATAAGTACCGCGCGTCGCACCGGTCATAACCTCAAGGGTATCGAAACCGGCTACGGCGGATTCCTCGAAACTCACCGAATCCAGAGTGAACTCAGGAGTATCCCATTCGAGTACTACCGAAGCACCCGCCAGATCGGCGCTGTTGCTGAAGTAGATCGGTACCTCAAACGGCAGTTCCGGGTAGGCCGGCGTATTCATCGGCAGCCACAGCGAGTCAGTTGTCGACTGGATCGGGTTCACTTCCAGACTGACCACCACAAACAGCGGGTCGTTGGAAGCGGCATCCGAGGCAACCAGGATCGAATCGGTATACGTACCGACCGGAACACCGGTCACATCGATATCAACCGTGATCGAATCCGGCGTCGTGCCCGACATCGGCGACGGCACAATCCACGACGGAATCACGGTCAGGTTATAGTCAACGTTTGCATCGCTGATCTCTTCGATAGCAAACTTCTGAGCCGGCGGATTCACGCCAACCTCAGTAGTGAAGGACAGGATGCTCGGATCAATCGTAAGCTCATAAACCGGCTCCGGATCGACCACCAGCTCAATCACCACGTTCTGCGGCGAATTCAGTGCGTCGATCGAAGAAACCGGCACCGTAGCATAATAGGTGTTCGGCGCCAAGCCAGTGATGTCAACACCCACGGCGATCGTATCGGGCGTCGTACCTGCCTCCGGCGTGAACGTAATCCAGCTCAAACCGGTCAGATCAGCCACGTACGCCAGCGGATCGTTGTCGGAACCAACAACCAGATCCTGGGCGGCCGGGTTCGGGCCGTTCTCGATAGCCAGGAACGAAAGCGTATCGTCGCTGAGAACCAGATTGGAACCGGCCAGTACCTCGAAAGCATCCGTGGCCGTCACCGTGCCAACACCGACCTCTTCCACTATAACGTCGTACATACCGACAAAGGCATCGCCCGGAATGTTGACCGATGCGACCACCTCAGTCTGGCTGCTGGCAGAACCGGACGCCGTGAAGGTCGTGCTGGGGTTCTCGAAACGAACGATCGTCTCACTGCCCTGACCAAACGAGGTGTAAGCACCGGTGATGGTCACGGTCAGCGACTGACCCTGCGTACCCTGGTTCGGATCGACCATGGTAATGACAGGAGTCGTATCTTCATTAACAGTCAGATTGATGTACACATACTGCGGGGAATTGTCCGCATCGCCACTCGAAATCATGATGCTGTCGGAGTAGGATCCCACAGTAACACCGGTGATATCCACAGACACCGTTATGGTGTCCGGAGTGGTACCGGCATCGGGGGAAATCTCAATCCAGGGAGACAGCTCAGAGGCGGTGAAGTCAAACTGGTCGCCGCTGGAGGCGACTTCAAATGTCTGGTTGGCCGGATTGGCACCACCTTCGACCGCCGTGAAGTTCAGCACGGCAGGAGTCAACACGATGTTGTTAGCCTGCGGCAGTACGGTCAGGCTGATCAGCACGTACTGCGGGCTGTTGGTCACCAGCGGGTTGGCGGAGGCAATCTCCAGCGTATCAACATAACTGCCGTCCGGCAGTCCGGTGATATCAACACTCACCGCGATAGCTTCGTCAGTTGTACCCGTGGTCGGGTCAACCGTGATCCAGCCCGGGTCGAAACCGGTGATCGCGAAGTCCACCGGGTCGCCATCGGTGCTGATCAAAAAGCTCTTGGCAGCCGGGTTGGCGCCACCCTCGGTAGCGGTGAAATTCAAATCAGTGCTGTCAACCACCAACTCAATCGGAGCCGGCTCTACCGTCAGGTTGACGATAACTTCCTGCGGGGAGTTGTCAGCCCCGGCAGCTTCGATAACCAGTGTATCAACATAATCGCCGGCCGGAACGCCGGTGATATCGATATCAATCGTCACATCCTGGGGAGTTGTCCCATTGTCAGGAGTCAACGCAATCCAGGCCGGATCGAAACCCGTGATGCTGAAGTTCACCGGGTCACCATCAGTAGCGATATTGAAGCTCTTGCTGGCCGGATTCGCACCATCTTCGGTAGCCGTGAAACTGACCGAACTGGAGTCGACCACCAGATTGACCGGAGCAGCCTCCACCGTCAGGGTAATCACAACTTCCTGCGGGGAATTGACGACATCGCCAGACTCGATAACCAGCGTATCCATGTACGTACCCGGAGCCAGGCCGGACAGATCCACGGCCACATTGATGTCATCCGGAGTCGTACCGGAATTCGGCGTCACCGTGATCCAATTGGTGTCATATCCGGAAATCGTGAAATTCGCCGGGTCACCATCGGTGCTGATATTGAAGCTCTTGGCAGCCGGATTGGCGCCACCCTCAGTACCGGTGAAGCCGAGCTCGGTGCTGTCAACCACCAGATTCAGCGGGCTGGCACTGGTGTCGATCAGATCATAACAGAAAGGACCGCCCCAGCTCGGAATATAGGCCCCGCCATCAGCACCGGCCCACAGCCAGTCACCACCCGGCGGATACCAGGCCGAATCAACACAGAACTCGGTGGCGCCGGTCTCGGGCCCGCCGATATCAACGGTGAAGCTAATCGGCTGCAACGACTCTCCCCCCGCCAAACCGGTCGAGAAGAGCTTGACGCCCGCAAAGCCGACCGTATCCGGATTTGCACCACCACCGAAGTAGTTGATGAACTGACCCAGATCAAACAAGGGGGCCATCACAGTGGTGAACTTGTCTTCATCAACGGTCAGTGTGTATCCGGCATTGTTGTCGGTATAGATCTCAAAACCGTTGGTCGTTCCCTCCATGACTACTCCCGTCGTATTGTTCAACGTGAAGTCGAACGTGACGGAACTATTGTAGAGAATGCTGTCAGTGCCATAGAGACCAGTGACGTTGGATAACTCCATCTCCTGGGCACTCGCGGCAGCAAACCCAAAGACCACGATCATCATGGCCATGAAAACTGATGCAAGTTTCATACTTTAACTCCTACGTGTTCATAGAGTATTCTTGACAAAATCGAAAAATCCTGAAAAAGTGCGAAAATCTGTCTGGTTTGAACCCCTCCTTGATTTGTTCTTTCAGCACCATCGTTCACGTTATCAGCCACTATTACTTCTTTGCAAGTCAAACTGGAATTCGGGATACTGAACTAATCTTAACTATGACTGTTTAGGCGCTTGTTAGACCAGAAAAAGGAAGGAAGAGAAATTACCCCTAACCACTGGAGCGAACTTCCTCGCATCAACCACGAGCAATATATCCTATTTCCCGTTTTTGTCAAGACCGACGAGCGTTTTTGTTTGTTTTTTGATCAGCTCTAAGTCGTTGCACCCCTACGCCTTCGGCGGATGATCAGAACTAGTACAAGACCCAGCAATGCCCCCGCTACATTGGCCACGTAGTCCAGAGGGTCAAACTCGCGCCCCGGGATGAATTTCTGGTGAAATTCATCAATCAGAGCAAACACCACTGTCAGCGAGAAGACCCACAGTAAAAGCCGATACGTTACCCAACGACGCATCGACCGCGACGCCAGCAGAGCAAAAACTGCGTACTCTACAACATGAGCCACCTTGTCAAATGGCAGACCGCCAGTATCCGGCGATTTCAGGTTTGGCAGCGAGGACACCCCCAGAACCAGAACTGCATAAACAATGAAGGGAAGATGATACCGGACAAAAACACTTCTCTTGGCGTTGCCTGCCTGAGTGGTACTCATACTATCTATTGGTAGCCCGCCAGGCCACGGCGCGCAAGCTAAAGCCAATCCGCCCGCGAAGACTGCAGGTTTCCTGTGCTTTTTTGTGGATTGAGAGCTAACGGCCCTTTAGATTGGCAACCATGCCGAAACGGACAGTTGATTATCTCAGCCCCATGCAGAAACTGCGGCTAACTCTGCTGGTGCTGGCACTGGTCATTGGGATCGGAACAGTCGGGTTCGTCATCCTCGAAGACATGAATCCACTCGACGCTCTTTATATGACCATTATCACCCTGTCAACAGTCGGCTTTCGGGAGGTAATCGAGCTCGATGAAAAGGGCAAGGTCTTTGTC
>WJKG01000457.1 GCA_014729205.1 candidate division GN15 bacterium
CGATGTGATTGTCCTTGATCAACACCATGTCATACAGGCCGATACGATGATTGGTGCCGCCACCGTGTGCCACAGCCGCCTTCTCCAGCATACGCATGCCGGGCGTAGTCTTGCGAGTGTCCAGTATGCGGCAGCCGGTGCCTTTCACGCGATGGACGAACTCACGCGTCAAGGTCGCCACACCCGAGAGATGGGCCAGGAAGTTCAGGGCCACCCGCTCGGAAATCAGCACCGTTTGATTGAAACCCTGAATAGTGACAATAGTATCCCCCGGCTCGAAACTGTCACCATCGGACTTGACTGGCGTCACGGTGTTGGCAGAGTCGACCAGCTCGAAGGCGAGCAGTGTCGGCTTGAGCCCGGAAAGCACCCCCGGCGCCTTGGCAATAATTACTGCGTCGACGGGATTGGGCTCGAGGCATGCCAGGGATGTGATATCGCCCGGGCCGATGTCTTCATCGAGGGCACGCTTGACAATATCGACTGTCGTATCGAGTGAGTTCTTGGTCATAGCTGCAATGAACGCGCGAGTTGGCAAATGTCAATTGACAATTTATATTGTGACTATGTGCGCACTTAGCAAATCCAAGCCGACGATCGCCATGCTTGGCTATGGATCCCAGGGCCGAGCGCTCGCGCTCAACCTGAAAGACTCCGGGTATGAGGTGATTGTCGGGCTGCCGTCGGGCTCCGCAACTCGGGAGATTGCAGCAAGCGATGGAATGATGAATCTGCAGACGACCGACGAGGCTGCCGCCGGAGCCGAGGTGATATGCTTCGCCGTGCCGGATCACAGACACGCCGCCGTCTGGCGCGATCAGGTCGGCCCCTCGGCGAAGAGTGGGTCCGCGTTGTGGTTTTTGCATGGGCTGAGCGTTCACTTCGAGCAGGTACTGCCGCCGGACGATGTCGATGTGTTCATGATAGCCCCGCACGCTCCGGGGCTCGCCGTACGCGAGCAGTATCTGGGCGATCGGTCGCTGTCCGCGTTCGTGGCGGTGCATCAGGATGTCTCCGGACGGGCGATGAAACAGGCACAGCGTCTGGCCGAGGGCATTGGCATCTCCCCCACGCGATTGGTCAAAACGACCTTTGAGCACGAAGCGGTAGGTGATCTCTTCGGTGAGCAAGCTGTCTTGTGCGGGGGAATGTCGGCTTTGATTACAGCCGGATTTGAAACGTTGGTGGCGCGGGGGCTTGCGCCGGAGAATGCCTACCTGGAGGTAGCCTATCAACTCGACTTGATCATTTCCCTGGTCAAGCGCTACGGAATAGAAGGGATGCTGCGTCGGATTTCCGTCGCCGCGCGACTGGGGGCGGTGCAGGCCGGCCCGAAATTGATTGATGCACGCGTGCGCGAGACAATGCAACGGATTTTACAGCGGATAGACAGTGGCGAGTTTGCCCGCGAACTGCAAGACCTTGACAATGCTGCCCTGGCCGATCTCGACAAGAGCCTGGGTCGTCTGTCAAACGATGAACTTGAGCGGGCAGCCAGGAAGTTCCGTAGCTAGACCGCTTTGGATGAAGGGGGAAACGAGCTGCCGATGGGGGCAACATCTCAACGTTGCACTCGCTGGGGTCGGATGTGGCGGCTGTATTCATAGAAACTGCACCAGAAGTCACATTTCCCTGCCTGTCCAATGTGCAATTTATGAACAGGGTTGCAATGGCAACAAACGCAATTGATGCGTCGCGCCCTAAGGCCTTGTCCCCCAATGCATACCACCAGACGAGCTCAAAGCAGCAGGGCAGGGCATACTGTTTGCTAATAGATGAAACAGTCTGGGAAGAGATTCTCAGATAGTTTGTTAGACCAGACCCCCGACTGACCACCGGGGGTTTTTTTATTGCCCGATCACTGCCTTTTCGCCTCTTCCTCTACTTCAAGGACCTTGAATAATCATGTTGACCTATCCCCGGCTGCACGCGTAATTTCTGGCACCATGAAACGTGTTCTCTGGTCGATACTTACTGTTGTTGTGATCGCCCTGTTTGCGGTCATCGGCTACTACATCTATGATGTCACCCGTCAACCGGGACGTGAGGAACTCCTGGCTGAGATCTCTCATGCTGAGGACGTTCGGAAGGTGACGCCGATGCTGTCACAAGCACTGGAACACCCCGACCCGGAGATCCGAGGCCAGGCGGCAATCGGACTTGGCAGAATCGACGCTCCCGATGTCGGCCGGATGCTTCTGGGTATGTTGACCGACTCCAGCGAGATGGTAGCCCGGGACGCTGCCTTTGCGCTGGGACTAACTGAACAACACCAGTACGCTGATGATCTGCTGGATGTAGCGATCGATCTGCCGGCGACGTTGTTGCCGCCGGTCATCGAAGCCGCCGGTCGTCTGGCCGACACCGGTCAGTCGGACGTTGTTTCCCAGTTGACTACATTCCTCTCGCACCCGGCGCCACAGGTTCGAGCGGCAACGTGTCGAGCGCTCTTTTTTGCGGGCGACAGATCGGTCAGTTCAGCGGTTGTGGAGATGGCTGTCCCGGAAACCGATCGCCAGGTTCGCCTGGAGGCGCTCTACCTGCTGGCCAGGTTCCAAGAGGCCGCCGCTGAACAGCTCTACGTGTTCTTTTTGGCTGATCCTGATCCGTTCGCCCGCCAATCAGCCGTTCGTGGATTGGGGCACATCGAGGGTGAACAGGCCGAACACTATTTGGCAATAGCTTTGAATGATCGCGATCCCTCGGTGGTGGCACGCGCAATCCGAGAACTGGGTCAACGGGCCAGCGCAAGAGCCAGGGATCAACTGGCGCGCAAGCTCGGCGATGAAACCGACCCGCGACTCATACGCCTGATTCTGGAATCAATGATAGTGCAGGACAACTCCGCCGGAGTGGAGGTGGCCCACCGCGTGCTCGCCGGCGACTATGAATACGGTCTGATCGGGACCGCACTCAAGTATCTTGCCGTGTTCGAGAAACAGCGCGCCATCGCGCTGGTAGATTCCGTCGCCCATGCCGGCAACTCGTACTTGCGGGCTGCCTGTGCTGAAGCTTACGGGCAGATGCAACAATCCAATCTCGTGCCGCGGATGGCGGTACTGTTCAACGATGAGGACCCACTGGTTCGCAGGGCAGCTTTTGAGAACCTGACCACAATCGATGCGCAGAACCGACGCTTTTACATCGACAAGGCGCTCAACGACCCCGACTTCGCTGTTGTGGCTCAGGCGGTCGAGCAGATCAAGACATTTGCATTCGACAACTACTTGACTGTGCTGGCAACCATGATGTCGATGCCGGCCGATACCGATATCGATGTGAGGCGCGCGATACTCGAAACTGCTGCCTTCTTTCTTGAGCAAAACGCACAGGACTCGACAGCGTTGCAGATTCTGATCGATGGTATCATGGATCCGCAGTATGTTGTCCGCCGGGATGCCGCCGACGTGTACGACAGGCTGCTCGATGAGAACCGGTACAAAATGGTACCTCCGGCACCCGCGCTGTACTCGGTGGGGAAGATCGAGAACGCGTATGAGAAGTACCAGCGTAACCCATTTGCCGAGGTCGTTACTACGAAGGGGATTATCAAGCTGGAACTACTGTTTGATGCAGCGCCGCTGACGGTTATGAACTTCGTCGAGCTTGCCGGCGAGGACTTCTACCGCGGCCTGCTTTTCCACCGAATCATTCCCGGATTCGTCGCACAGGGTGGCTGTCCTCGTGGGGATGGCTGGGGCGGGCCGGGTTACTTCGTGCGCAGTGAGCACAATGACCTGCCCTACGAACGCGGCGCCGTCGGGATGGCCACCTCGGGCAAGGATACCGGCGGTTCGCAGTTCTTCATTACATTATCACCGCAACCACATCTCGAGGCAAACTATACCCTGTTCGCCCGCGTCATCGAAGGTATGGCTGTGGCCGAACAGCTGGTGGAGGGAGATATGATAGAGTCTATTACGATAGTAGAAGGTGCCATATGAGGCACAAGCTACGAGCGACAACTGTGGCAATGGCCGCGCTGATCGTTGTGACCACTACCGCCGTTGCCGCCGAGCCGGAGCGAATAGACCCCGAGGCGCTCATCGAGCAGATACTCACCGTCTACGAGCGACAGCATTCGCAGATTAAGGATATCACGTTCGATGCTGAATACGTCGAAGGTGAGGAGAGCGATGAGGGGTTTGTTGAGAAGGTGCGCCTGATCAAGACCATCTACACGAAGTACACAAACGACTCAGCTCTGTATCGTGAAAAGTTCCACGAGTATTACAAGGATGGGGAATTGCAACCTGAGAAGGAACTGGAAAAGGAGGCGAAGGAGCGAATCAAGCGCCGAATGGAACACAACCAACGAACGGCGGGACACCCCATGCTCGAACCGTTCTTCCCCGATCAGAGAGATGACTACAATATCACGTATGAAGGTGTGAACTACGATGATGTCGAGGGTCATATCTGTCACGAATTCCTGGTGCGCTCCCAAGTCGAGGACGCAGATCACCTGAATGGTACGTACTACTTTGATGCCGACAGCTTCCGCCTGGTCAGGTGTGATTTCTCGCCGGCCAAGCTGGTCAAGAAGACGTTCTTTCGGCTCAACACTCTTGACATGACTATCGAATACGGTTTCGATGTTGACAGTACCTGGTGGTTGCCGACCCGGTTCGAGCTGGAGGGGTCGGGCAAGGCTGCCATATTCTTCGGAGTGAACTTCTCCGGAACCGAGTACTTCCGTAACCCGCGAGTCAACACCGGGCTCGCCGATTCACTGTTCGAGGTAAATTATGACTGATACCAGCCCTGATATTCGCACGAAAATCGTGACGATCGACATCGCCGAAGGCCTCAATGTGATCTTCGGCATGTCGCATTTCATCAAGACCGTCGAAGATCTCTACGAAGTACTGGCGACATCATCGATGTCGCTGAAGTTCGGCATCGCGTTCTGCGAGGCCTCCCAGAAGCGCCTGGTGCGAACCGATGGAAACGACTCCGAACTGATTGACCTGGCGACTAAGGCTGCCCGCGATGTTGGCTGCGGCCACTCGTTCTTTGTTTACCTTCGCGATGGGTTTCCGATAAACGTTCTCAATCAGGTCAAGATGGTCCCGGAGGTGGTGAGGATTTTCTGCGCTACCGCCAACCCGCTGCAGGTTATTGTTGCTGAGACCAACCAGGGCCGCGGTGTGCTGGGTGTAGTCGATGGACAGACACCGGCCGGGGTAGAAGGTGACGAGGACGAGAAGGAACGTATCGAGTTCCTGCGAAAGATCGGGTACAAGCGATAGCCAGGCGCCAGTTACTTAGTGCAAGCTCCAACCTTTACACGCAACAAGGCAGCTCTGGCGTCGCACTTCCAGCGAGATTGGGTACTGTTTGCCTATCATCTCGGTGATCTGGATGATTTCTATTTCCCGCACTGCCGATGGTTGGTGTGGCCAGCGGCGGACGATGTAAAGGAAGCGCTCCTCATTTACCGCCCGCCCGGCGAGAACAGTCCCAGTACGGTCATGGCCTTTGGCTTAAGCGAGGCCATGGACGAGTTGCTGGTGGCCGTAAGGGACCAGCTGCCCGATCGCTTCTTCTGCCACTTTCAGAGCCACCACCGAGAATCACTCGGTAGTGGCTTTACACTGAGTCCGCTCGGACCTCACATCAAAATGCGCCTCGATGACCTCACGCGTGTCAATGACGACACCTTCGAGCAGGTCGTCTGGCTCGGTGGGGAGGATGAGGGCCGGATACAGTGTCTCATGGATAGGGGATACCCTGATGGCTACTTCTCACCCCATATGTTGGCAACCGGCCTTTATGTCGGCATAGAAGACGGCGATAAACTGGTGAGCCTGGCCGGCGTCCACACGCACAACACCGAGCAACGCATAGCTGTGCTTGGCAACATCGTCACTCATCCGGACTACCGCGGGCGAGGCTTTGCAACGAAGGTTACATATGCTCTCAGCCGCCGGTTGGCTGAACAAGGTTTGCGGGTGTGTCTGAATGTAGCCCGTGATAACCAAGCTGCTCGGGCGTGCTATCGATCACTGGGATTTGTCCACACGCACGATTATGAGGAAGGTGAGTTCTATCGGTAAAAACTCGCCAGCGTAATCACTTCTCTGACTTCTGACGATAATCCTCAATGGCCGCTCGGATAGCATCGGAAGCGATATTCGAGCAGTGCATTTTCTTTTCGGGCAGGCCGCCCAGTGATTCTGCAACCCGGTCGCGCGTGAGCTCGTAGGCTTCATCGAGCGTCAGCCCCTTGATCATCTCCGTGGCCATGGAACTCGAGGCAATAGCGGCCGCACAGCCAAATGTCTTGAATCTCACATCGGCAATGCGCTCATGTTCGACCCGGATCATTATCTTGGTGACATCGCCGCACTCCGGGTTGCCAACCGATCCGACACCGTCGGGCTGGCTCATTTCCCCCGTATTGCGGGGGTTCTCGAAATGGTCAAGCACAGTTGAATTATACATAGATCGGGAAGATAACACCTTGAGCGACTTCTGGCAACAGGATCTGCGCCGGCTGCTATACCTTTTCCACAGGTTTTGCACAGTTTGTCGATAAGTGTTGCAAAATACGTCAGAATGCGCGATTGGCAGGCATTTGTGGTCAATCTACGCCCGAGCTTTTTGTGGATAACCCCGGCCCAGTTCCGGCAGATGCCGTAAGTCTATGGTTAATTCCAGGTTTGGGCGCAAATTCAATGTGGAAAATCGATCAATTATGCGTATAATCCTGTAACAGTGGTAATTGAGCTTGGCAAGAAAGAACAGGAACGAGTAATTCTGGTCGGGCTGGCCCGCTCATCGCGAGATCGCCAGCATGTGACGGAATCCTTGACAGAGCTTGGCGAACTGGCCCATTCAGCCGAGGCCACGGTCGTGGGCCAGCGCATCCAGACGCGCAAAAAGCCCGATCCGGCGTACTTCATCGGCCGTGGAGTAGTCGATGAGCTCAGCGAGTTGATTGCCGAGACTCAGGCCAACAGCATCATTTTCGATGATTCCCTCTCCCCTGCCCAGCAACGAAACCTTGAAAAGGCCCTCAAGATTAAGGTCATCGACCGCCCTATTCTCATTCTGGACATTTTCGCTTCACGCGCTCGGACATC
The DNA here is from genome assembly GCA_014729205.1 of candidate division GN15 bacterium. Taxonomy (GTDB): domain Bacteria; phylum Zixibacteria; class MSB-5A5; order GN15; family FEB-12; genus WJKG01. The sequence goes on from WJKG01000457.1 coordinate 7,089, forward strand.
GGCCGCCCGCCTCCAGGTGGAGTTGGCCCAGCTCGAGTATACGTTGCCGCGGCTAACTGGTGCCTGGGTGCACTTTTCCCGGCAGTACGGCGGAATCGGCTCCAAGGGGCCGGGCGAAACGCAGCTCGAAATCGACCGCCGTCAAGTGCGCACCAAGATTGCCCATCTCAAACAGCGGCTCTCACGGCTGGACCGACAGCGTGCCACCCAGCGCAAGAGCCGGCAGGGATTGTTCAAGGTTTCTCTGGTAGGCTATACGAATGCTGGTAAGTCGACGTTGTTCAATAAGTTAACAAAGGGAGAAGTGCGCACAGCCAACATGCTGTTCACGACTCTGGACTCAACTACCCGCGTGATGTCATCGGGCTATCCCTGCCGGGTTGTCTTCTCCGATACGGTAGGTTTTATCCGCAAGCTGCCCCACCAGCTCGTGGAGTCATTCAAATCGACTCTGGAAGAAGTTGTCCTGGCCGATATGCTGGTTCATGTGGTAGATTGCTCGGATCCGAAGGCTCAGGAGCATATTGATCAAACCCACGATGTGCTGGCCGAGATTGGCGCCGACCAGATTCCGGAGATACTGGTATACAACAAGATTGACCGGTGTCCGGATTATCATCCGGGCTCTATCAATGGCAGCCGCGCCTATGCCATCTCGGCCCAAGAGGACCTGGGCCTGGCCGCCCTGCAGGCTGAGATCATTGCCGCCTCCAATCAGTTTATTCGCCAGAAAGCTGTGTCCTAAAGCCCGCTATGGGGCAAAGTCCTCCGGGCATTGTGCCGATACAAAAAGATAACGGCAAAAACAGGACAGGTTTACATGGCACATTCAATTCTCATTGTTGACGACAATCCCAATATGTCCTCGCTGCTGTCGGAGATGTTGGAAGTGTTCGATTTCGAATCTGAACGCGCCGGCGATGGTGACGAAGCACTTACGAAATTGGGAGACGGCAAGTTCGCCATGGTCATCACGGATATGCGTATGCCGAATATGACGGGGCTGGAACTGCTACAACAGGTGAAAGAGCGTTATCCAAAGATGCCCGTGGTCTTGATCTCCGGGTACTCAATGGGGGAGATCCAGGATGATCCCAACAGTCCGCAACCGGATGGGTTCCTGGCGAAACCGTTCATGATGTCGGATATCGAGAAGCTGCTCAACTCGCTCCTCTGATTCGACCAGGCTGGCAACCACGAAGAAAGCTACGGCCGGTGGCTCCGCATGGAGTCACCGGCCTTCTATTTGTCTCTCATCAATAGATACGCTGCGGTCAGCGCCTGGAAACGTCCTCGTGACACAGCACACTCAGGAACTCATTGAAGTGTAGCTGTACCGGCTCCGATGCGAACGGTCCCAGACTGAAACTGTCCTCAGTACCGTCGATCGTTTCTCGCACGAAGACCGACTGACCATCGGCAGTCTCCACCCGCATGATCACCGGCATCTTGAAATCGGCTGTCGCCCGCTGAGTGGCCACGGTGGCATCGACAATATACTCGCCACCATCCTCAGTTGCGGTCCATTCAACATCAAACCGCGGGATTGGATAGTCATACAGCCAGTAATTGAAAAACCAGTCGAGCGGCTCGCCGTAGTGCTTCTCGGCAAGAGCTATGAAGTCATTGGTTGTGTACAGGCGATTATTGAATGTGAAGCTTGCCTCGAACAAGAAGCGTGTGAACGCTCGGTCCGACATCGTCTCCAGGTCCAGCATGAGCAGGCGCAGCATGTGCACCAGCCAGGCGCCCTTGTTGGCGATGAGCATATCGACTCCCCGATCGGAGATGGAGATCGGACGCAGACGATTGACATCGTTCAGGCTCAGCAGGGTATCGCGCCGATTGAGCATATTAGAGTAGAAACTACCCGGGTTGACCTTACGCTCAATCAAGAGTCCGGGAAGGTAGCTGGCCAGTGCGGATTCAATCCAGGTGTCACGATGTGTGGTCGGCTTCATCAAGTTTCCGAACCACTGACGCGAGGCGGCATAACCGGCATACAGATGGAAGCCTCCCAGGGCCTCCATAGTACCCGAGGTGACACAGGCATCCTGCGGTAGTGTCATCATTCCCGGCATGGATACAAAACTCTGCTCCGGCACCACATACATCCCGAATACACCGGGTGGATTCCCACCGAGCAGGCTGGAGAAGTAGTTCATCGACTCCAGCGCAATAGCCTCGTACGTGGCGTCGGGAATGAAACACTCCAAAGCCTGCTTGTTGATTGATTCCAGCTTGATGAAGTTCATCATCAACCCCGCATCGGTGGTGACAGTCATGGTATCGGCTCCGGTGACAAAGCCGGTGAAGTAGAATCTGTTATACAAGTTCTGCGGAGCAACTTCGAACACATCCTTGCCACGTTCACCGTCGGTGTACGGGCCCATCCCGGGCATGAAGTAATCAGATCCGCCGGGTACGGTGAAGCTAAATGTGTGTAGACTCGGCTGCGGATTTTGCACGTAGGGCAGGGCATAATCATAATTACTGCCATCGTACCAAATCGACACCTTCAGTGTATCTCCCTTGAAGGCGTACTCCGGGAGAATCAGGCCAATGTGTTCGAAGTCCTTGCGACGGTGGTAATCGACCGGGGCGCCATTGACGTAAACCGAGTCTTCGCTGAGGTTGTAGCTCAACCAGAGTGAGACGAACCTCAGGCTGTCTCTTTCAATAACCAGTGACAGGTCGCAGCGGGAATCCTCGTCGATCCGCTTGCCGTCGAGCCCACTGAGTACCAGGTCGCCATGTTTGCTGATCGCGCGCGTGGGATACTGGATCTTTGACAGGGCGGAGTCTTCATACAAGCCGCGCTCCTGCCGCTGAAACGCTGCTGCTTCGGCCAGTACAACATCGCCCCCTTCGAACTCGTAACCAACCTGTACCTGCTCGGGGCGATTGGGATCGAAAGTGAATGCGTAGCGGTTGAAGTCGATGAACAGGTAACCGTCCTCAGCGCGCTCGTAGTGCGAGCGCAGCAGTTGGAAGTAGTTGTCATAGGTGTGATATATGTTGGGCTTGAAGAACACTTCGCCCTGAAACTCTTTACTGGCATGGAAATTCTTCCAGGAGATGCCTTCCGAGGTGAACTCGAACTGCTCCTTAAGACGCAAATCGAGGTTGTCCGAAAACTCAATGAAACAGAATTCGAAATCTTCGTCGATAGTCTCCTTTCCTGACACCGCGTGCAGGCAATTGCGCTCGCTGGGGACCGGGATGTCGATTGTACAGTTGCCCTTGCCCCTAAACGTCAACGTGGTCGGGCGACCATCCACGGCTCGTCCCAGGTGCAGTTCGCCCTCAATGAACGTGATCGTGGCAACGTCCTTCTTATAGACGAAGTTCTCTACCTGCGCCCGCTCACCCGGGTTATTGAGCAGGTCCTCCGAGAGCGTACTGTAATCACTCTTGAACTTCTTCATTTGCTCCGATTCGGCACCGACACTGCCGGCCAGCAGCATCATCAATGCCGGGAGTATCACTAACCATCTGGCCATTGACTGTCCTTTCGGGCTATATTCGGTATTCAACTTCACTTCTGATACACTCTCGAGGTCGCAACGGCCGCTTTAGAAGCCGGCAAGCTGCTTCATGGCTGCCAGGAATCGTTCGTATTTCTTTTCCAGGTCGTGACTGGCCGCAACGAAGACATACCCCGGATGGTCACTCCAGGCCCGGGTGGTAAAGCGCTCGATTCCCATGGCTTCATCGGCGCTTTCCTGTCGGATGCTGTCAACCTGGTAGGCATCCGGACCAAGCGCGGCCGATGTCTGCAACTGCACGACACCAGTATAACGACGATACTCCTGGTCGATTGTTGTACCCACATCAGTGACGGTCTCCGGGTGAAACGCAAATGTGTCCACCGTTCCACGATCCGAGACAAAAGGCCTGTCCGGGTTGGCATCCTCACGGGCCACCTGACGTCGATAGATCTCTTTGTGGAACTCGCCCCACCGTCCGCGATACGAAGGGTCCTCCTCGAGGAGTTGCCGAGCGAGCTCATCGAAGAACAGGAAATCTGCGAACTCCGGCTCATGTTTGAGGCGTTCAAAGAACTCGGTTTTAGCCGACCCCGGCGCCCCCGTGATCACCAGCCGTGCGATGTGCGACTCGCTGTGCATGAGTCGAAGGTACCGGTAGCGATAGCGTATGTCAAGGATGAGGGGAGGAGCCGTAAGCGCCAACGCGAAAACCCCCGCCGCTAGGGCGAGGGATCCGCGAGTTGCATCCGGTGGATGAAATGCAGGAGATTTGGGGTTAGTCGTAGGCTATCTTCGGCTCCCAGCCATCGGCGCCATTCTTGAGCATGGCAAAGATGTGCCAGAGTGAGCAGAAATCGTCGCCGGGGCCGAAGTAAGCGTAGCTGATCCGCCTGATGTTAGTGTCATCCTCCAGGCGAAAGGTCGAGATTCCCGGCCACGGAGCACCTTTGTCCGATTCCATGAGCATATCTTTGGAAAATGGACCACCGTTGCTGGACAGCACCTTAAAACTCCACCCGCGCGATTTCGCGAAGTCGGCCGCTGTGGAAGGGGCATCGGCCGATACGAGCACAAACGCTGCGCGGTCTTCCAGATGATGCCGGATTCCATTGAACCCGTCGGCCCACAGCGTACAGTACGGGCAGTTTCTGCCCATATTGTGAATGACAATCAAGTCCTTCTTGTCACCGAAGAGCTCCGATAGCTGCACCGGGCTACCTTCGAGATCCACAAGGGTATAGTCGCTGACGGTCTTGCCGGCCAACTGGCGCTGCAATCCCTGCATCTTCTGACGTAGCGCCTGCAACTGCTCGGCGGCCTGGTTGTACTCATCGGACTTCATTTCCGGATACTGAGCCATTAATATTGTCCCTTTCTAGTCTACGTTCTTAGCAACAGATAATACGCACCTGGTGGCCACAGTGTTGCCACGCAGACTGACGCCTGCAGCATAGTAACCAGGTTCTAAGCATAGCACTGCTCACCAATCGAATCAACAGGTGACAACAGTTGGCAGGTTGTGTATACTTGGCCAATTGACCGGTCACCGCAATCCAACAGGAGGGAGTATCGTGGCTCTCAATATACGGGCCATCCAGCAGTTCCTCTCAGAACATGACCTCGACGGCTGGCTGCTGGCCGATTTCCACGGCCGCAATACGATAGCCACCGAGATGCTGCAGATCTCCGGAATGCTTACCCGGCGATCTTTCTACTTTATCCCGGTAACCGGTGAACCCACGGCCCTGATCAACCCCATCGAGTCGGCCAAATTCAAAGACCTGCCTGGCAAGCTGTTCGCCTACAACGGATGGAAAGGGCTGGAAGAGAATCTTGCGCAACTACTTAACGGGCAGAAAACGATCGCGATGGAGTACTCTGAGCGCGGTCGTCTGCCATACGTGGGACTGGTTGAGGCCGGAACTATTGAGTTGGTGCGAAGCCTGGGTGTCACCGTGGTGTCGTCGGCGGATCTGGTGGCGGGATTCAAGGCTCGCCTCTCCCCCGGGCAAATCACGGCGCATCGGACGGCAGCCAGCGACTTAGTTGCCATCAAGAGCCTGACACACGAGTACATAGCAAAGTCGCTCAAAAACGGCAAGACTCTCACAGAGTACGATGTGGTCCGGTTCATTCTCGGAGAATTCGACAAACGGGATATGGAGACAGCCTTCCCGCCGAATTGCTCGGTCGACGCCAATGCCGGCGATCCCCACTATGAGCCCCAGCTCGAGACAGCACAAGCGATCGAAAAGGGTCGGTTGGTGCTCATTGATCTGTGGGCGCGCTCAAGGCAACCAGAGGGTGTCTATGCCGACATTACCTGGATGGCGTTCGCTGGTTCCGAGAGCGATATCCCGAGCAAGTATGTGGAGATATTCAATGTACTCGTACGGGCCCGCGATGCTGCCATTGCGCACCTTCAGAAGGCCGGCACGTCTACCCCGTTGACTGGTGCCGAGGTTGACGATGTTTGTCGAGCGGTTGTGCAGGACGCCGGCTATGGGCAGTACTTCACGCATCGGACAGGTCACTCGATTACCGGGCGCGAGCACGGCGAGGGACCGAATATCGACAATCTGGAAACCGAGGATAAACGCCTTCTGCAGCCGGGTCACTTGTTTTCCATTGAGCCGGGAATCTACATGGACGATTGCGGCTTCCGCACGGAAATCAATGTGCTCATGACCGAAGACGGGGCTGAGGTAACCACCCTGCCGCTGCAGGAGAAGATCGTTCCGCTGGTGTAGCTGCTATGTATATTTCGGAAGATGAGCTTGACGCGCTAATCGAGCAGTACGGGCAGCCGGAGCGCAAGGCGTTCAGGATACCCGCATCGCAGGAAGAGATCGATTTCATCAAGAGCACTCGTCGCGACGGGCGTTATCATGACTTCACGCTGTATATCTTCAAAGGCGATCGGGTGATTGTCAACGCTAAGCACTTCTATCCCCCCGGGTTGTATCGGGCACCATCGGGTGGTGTGAACAAGGGCGAGGACATCATTACCGGTATACAGCGCGAGGCGATGGAGGAGACCGGGTGCCGAATAGAACTTGAGCACTTCCTGCTACGCACTGAGGTTGACTTTGCCGGCGACTCCGATAATGTTGTCTGGCGCTCATTTGTCTTCCAGGCGCGCTATGTCGATGGCGATTTCGAATTCACCGACCACGACGAAATCCGCGAGCTGCGATTGGCCCGGCTGGAGGAGTTCGAGCAGTTTTCCCGTATGATGTTGGCCAGTGGTAGAGCAGGCTTCCACTATCGCGCCGCATTGCACAAGGCCGTAGCGCCACTGCTGCATCCCCTGAACACCGGCGACGAATCCGAGGATGACGCCACGTGACCCTTCGATCCGCCATGCAGTCCCAATCGGTCCGGCAGGCCTCGATTATCATCGCGGTCGCTACTGTTACCTCGCAGTTGATGGGGGTGGTACGCGAAGCGGTGGTCAGTTACTATTTCGGCACCAGCGCTGAATATGATATCCTGCTCATGGCCATGACGCTTCCGGTGATGATTGGCGCGATTCTCTATGTGTCGATTCCGTCTGCCGGAATTCCGTTCCTACAAAAAAGCCAGCCCTCAGGCTCGGCTTGGGAAGTGTTTCGCTCATCGTTCTTCCAGATGAACACTATATTAATAGTGTTTGTGTCGGCAGCGCTGTTTCTGGCGCTGCCCGCACTCAAAGGACTGCTGGCGCCTAACATGGGACCAGAGGCGGCCGAACAGGTTGTGCGATGGGGCCGTGTTTTCTGCCTGATCATCCCTCTTCGCGCCTACGACGCCATCTTCCGCACTCTGTTGCATATGCGCCGCCAGTTTCTCATCCCCACCCTGACACCGATTTTGTTTAATATCGTCGCCATTGTCGGGTTGGTCAGCCTCTACCCTTCGCTTGGCTCGGTGGCATTCGTTGCTACCTGGCTGATCGGGATGGCCCTGCAGGTGCTACTGGTGGGATTGCCGGCTCTGTTTCTGGCGCGGCAGGAAGCTACGACCACGGCTCCCGGAGCCGCCGCACCCGGGCTCTTCGATCCCGCCTTCCTCCGCTATTTGTCACTGGTGGTTCTGATTGAAAGCATGACACTGGTCATCGAGCCGTTTGATCGCTACCTCAGCGGGATCTTCCTGGAGACGGGATACGTCTCGGCGACCGCGTATGCCAACGTCATTTATCAGGTGCCGGTGCGAGCGCTCATCTACTCCATGGCGACAGCCATCTTCCCCACTATCTCGCAGCAGGTGGCCGGACGGGAATTCCGCAGCGCCGCCAGTATGTACCATCGCTCGCTGGCCCTCTGCGCGTTGTTCATTATCCCGATCGCCGTGCTTTTCTTTCTATATCGCTCGGAGATCGTCAGCATCCTGTTCGAGCGCGGGCGGTTCGATGCTTTCTCTCGCCGGATTACAGTCGAGATCCTGACCTACTACCTGATTGCCATGGTGTTCGCATCGGCCTTCTTCATTCAATCGCGAATGATGTATGCGCTCAAGGCTATTCGCTCACTGATGATGGTGCGAGTGCTGGGGTTCGGCGTCAAGGCGATTATCGGGTTCTGGCTTATTGGCGAGAACTGGGCGCTGGCCATCGGCGGCGGAACTGCCGCCATGTTTGCGTTCTGCTTTGTTATTGTCGAGCTGCACCTGGTTTCCACTATGAAGATCGGTTACACCCTCTCGGATCTTTCATTCATGGCCAGAATCATCTCGGCCGTGCTGGTGACGGTTGTGATTATGATGGCGGTTGATTTCGGCCTTGAGGAGTGGACGAATATCTCCCGGACAATCGGGCTGTTCATCACGGCGGCAGCAACTGGATTGACTCTTCTGGTGCTCGACATTCGCGGCAGCTTCACCGGCATACGCTGGATGCGGCTGCTGGGCCGCGAGTAGCCACCAATTGCCCCCCATGCTATCCATCAACGGCGCGCAGTCTGACTACCTGGTCAGGGTCCAGCGGATCTTGGCCGAGAGTGTCCGCAGGACATTCAGGCGATGGCGCAGGTAATCCTCCCACCTGCGGCAGTACTTGTCGAAGAGCGGGTCTTCAGTGAGCGCATACAACACTTTGAGCTGTTCGATATGCAGTCGGTGGTTGTGCAGGGTGGCCGGGTTGGGGGATCCGCGCCCGATGTGATAGAGCGACCAGTAGCCGGTGTCGAATCGTGGGAGCCACTTTACGAGAGTATGCAAACCGTCGTTCCAAAGTGAGAAAGCCTGTTCGTCCTGGTACAGTCGGATCAAGTCATGCAGGCCCCACATCGCAAACAGAAAGCCATTGAGCACATGGCGGGACGGTAAACAGGGATACTGTTCGAAGAACGGTCGGTCTTCGTCGGTGGTGAGCACGCCGCCTGCGGAAACGTCGACCCGGAAAGGCCTCATCGCTTCGACTGCGGTTGTGAGGTACTTGTCAAAATCAAACAGCACGAACCCCCGGGCCAGAACGGAGATAGCCAGCCCTTGAATCATGGCCGACGGCGCTCCCGGAGGGAGGTCATAGGAGCGGACGGCAAACGGCATACGCCAACTGCCATCGGGTTGCTGCGTTTGAACAAGCCAGTCGCATGTTGTTTCGATCAGGCGTCGCCGCTCGGTTGATGGATCCCAACGATTCCGCTCAATCTGCCCCAAAGCCCAAAAGCAGATCATCACCGGGTGGCGGTCAGTCACGTCGTGGATGGTGACCATCGGCAGCCCGTTGGCATCGTGCATCCCTCGCCACTCGGTGCGTTCGGACTGGTCCAGGTAGTAGGCCAGGATGTCATCGGGATCATAGGCTATCGGCGTGGGAACATGGAAGTAGCTCTTGGAGCGGACGCCAACATATTCGGCAAGATTTCGAAACTTGTCGCTAAGCGTTGACATATGGTAATAGTAATCAGAGTGGCTGCCCCTGACAAGTCCGGCCTGACGGTTTGTGGTAGCAATTCGGTTGCCGGTAGACTGTTCAAGACATGGTAGTTGGTCGATCTAAATAGTGCGGCCAACTGGCCGAGCGTCGGCCAAATTTCTTGACGGGATAGTGATTTTGATTATATTCTAAGGCTCGAATAACTTAGAGGTATAGTAAGCTATGAAACGTACATTTCAGCCGTCGAACAGAAAACGCTTGAATGATCACGGCTTCCGAGCCCGAATGGCTACTCGCGGTGGGCGCAAGGTATTGGCTCGTCGCCGTGCCAAAGGCAGGAAGAGACTGACCGTTCAAGTTGCCCGTAAGAAGTAATAAGCTCCCCCCGTCCGAACGCCTGAAAAGCGAGCGCGATATTGCCTGGCTTTTCAAGACTGGTAACACCATATCGGGGGGTTCTTTTCGCCTGCTCTGGTGTGAGGCCGACAGCTTCCGTTTCGGGGTCTTTGTCTCACGAAAGCTCGGCGGAGCTGTTCGTCGAAATCGCATCAAGCGACGCTTGCGGGAGGCAGTTCGGGTCAACCGCCACCTGGTAAACAGGCCAATTCATCTGGGAGTAGTACCGTTTGCTTCAGCATACACAGAAAAGTTCGCTGTCATCAACGAGACGATGTCCCGATTGCTTAAGCAAATCGGTCGATAGTATGATTAGCTCTCCCGCCCATCCGGAGAATCGGTCAGAACGCCAGTGCAACCGTCTGGCGTACTGGCTGGCCCAACCGCTCATCTGGAGCATATACGCGTACCGGTTCACGCTTTCCCCAATCGTTGGCAATAGCTGTCGCTTTTGGCCCACCTGTTCGCATTACGGCGAGCAGGCGTTGCGGCGCTATGGAGCATGGCGAGGGAGCATAATGGCGGCCAGTCGTGTGCTCCGATGCCACCCGTGGCACGAGGGTGGCTATGATCCGGTTGAATAAGAGCGAACTGAACGGGTATATGTTGAAGCAGCCAAAAGGACATGGACAATAAAATGGTCTCTTATCACGATCGAATAGGATTGCAGGGAAGGCACATTGGATAAGAAAAGTATCGCCCTGGTTGTGGTCCTGGTGGCCATTGTCATCTTCTACTATCCCATCCTGGAGTTCTTCGGGGTCTACCAGCCCGCTCCAGAGGGCGAACAGCAACCGCCCGGCAAGGATACCACCCAGGTAGCTCCCGATTTAACTCAGCAGGAAACGACTCCACCATCGACCACTCGTGCCGACACGACCAGCGATCTGGCGGTTGTGTACGACAGTGTCGAGGGTGGCATGGACAGTCTGCCACAGCAGGTTGACACGGTGGTCATCCGCACTAACAAGTATACGGTGACGATGGTGTCATTCGGCGGTGGACCGGTCGGCCAGGTGCTTAGCGAGTACAATTACCCCGATGGTACTCCCATCAAAATGCTCAACCTTGCCGAGGAGGCAACGCCAACAGCCACCTTTGCTGGCGAGACATTTTCAACCTCGCAGGTGCATTTTGACTGCAATATGAGCGCCGGGACGTACGACGCCAGATCATCGAAGATGACCGTTGAATACACCTACATGTCGCCGTCGGGCGGGAGCATTGTCAAGCGTTACTACTTCTACCCGGATGCCTACCATTATGACCTGGTGCTCGAGGTTATGGACGCGCGTGCGATGGGGTTCGAACGCAAGTACAACTTGGTCTGGAACACTCCATTGACGCCGACCGAATCTCAGGAAGGGGTTGATTACAGCGAGATGCAGGCGGTCGGGATGATGTCCGGGTCGCGCGAGGTGCTTGATGATTTCGATGACAACAGGCTGAATCAGGCCTTGACCGGCTCTACTAACTGGGCCGGTGTTCGCGAGAAGTACTTCACCGCCGTGTTGATACCGCGCAACAGGTTGGCCGAAGGGTTCTTTGCCCGCGGCGAGGAATTCGAACGGATGGGCAAGAATGGCGGCACGGTGGATGAACGGCGGGTGATCGCCGGAATCGAGATGCCATTTGCTGATGTGCCCCGGGTTACTGACAGCTTCACAGTCTTTGTGGGGCCGCTCGATTACGAGGTGATGGCAGCATATGACATCGATCTTGAGGACATGCTGGGGATCGGCTCCACGCCGGTGGTTGGCTGGATTATCAAACCGTTTGCCCTGGGGGTGATCTGGCTCCTGCCACGGATGTACGACGTGATAGGAAACTACGGAATGGTGATCATTGTCTTCGCCTTCCTGGTCAAACTGATTACGCTGCCGCTTTCGCTGAAGTCCTTCAAGTCGATGCAGGCGATGAAGGAACTCCAGCCGAAAATGGAGGAGATGCGCAAGAAGTTCAAGAAGGATCCGCAGAAGCTGAATCAGGAGATGATGAAGCTCTATAAGAAACACGGGGTCAATCCCATGTCCGGCTGTCTGCCGATTCTGCCCCAGATGCCGCTCTTTATTGCCATGTTCACGGTCTTCCGCTCCACCATTCTGCTGAGGAACGCTCCCTTTGTGGGCTTTATCGATGACCTCTCACGTGGAGCACAGGGTCTGACCGATCCGTATATTATCCTGGTGATCATTATGGTCGGTGCCCAGTTCATTTCGCAGAAAGTGACCATGGGCACTGCCACCCAGCAGAACAAGGCGATGCTGTATATTATGCCGCTGTTTATTGGAGCGATATTCTACAGCGTTTCCTCGGGACTGGTGCTGTATTGGACGTGCTTCTCCCTGTTCTCGCTGGTTGATTGGGCGCTCTTTAAACGAGGCAAGATGGCACAGGCCAAAGCCAAGAAGGTGGCCACTTCCTCCTGACCTGAGACCAGCGACTGTGAGTTTTCCGGGCCGGGAGCAGATCTGCTTCCGGCCTTTGTTTCGCTCAGAACCATGTGACATGTTTGTGCGACATGAAAGACGCTCCGATTGACGATACAATTGCTGCCATTATCACTCCACCCGGCGGGGGTGGTATCGCAGCCGTACGGATGGCAGGTCCAGATGCCACGACGGTGATGCGTCGGCACTTCAGGCCGCACCGTGGCAGCGCAGATGAGCCGCTCAGGCCATTCACGATGCGGGTCGGATATTTTGTCGATAGTCAGGGCTCTGTTCTTGACGAGGTGACGGCTGTCTTCATGCCACATGGACAGTCGTATACCGGTCTGGACCAGGTTGAGTTCTTCACTCATGGCGGAAGGCTGGTGGTTCGGCAGGTGATGGCGGCGCTGACCAGATCGGGAGCACGTCCGGCTCAGCCCGGAGAGTTCACGAAGCTCGCTTTTCTCAACGGGCGCATCGATTTAGCCAAGGCGGAAGCGGTTGCCGATGTCATTGCTGCCAACACTGAACGATCACTCGGCAGCGCCCGCAGGCAATTGCTGGGAGCATACTCGGAGAAGGTTGAGGCGTTGCGATCACTGCTGGTGGACGCGCTGGCCGAGATCGAAGCCTCGGTCGACTTCCCCGAAGACGAGATTGAGCCGGCTACTCTCAAGAAGATAGCTCAGGCCGTGCTCCGAGCAGAGTCTGACGTCGACACATTGCTCTCCAGCTACCAAGGTGGCAGGATTCTCCGCGAGGGGTTCCGCCTGGTCATAGGAGGCCGCCCCAATGCGGGCAAGTCATCGTTGTTCAATGTGCTCCTGGGGCAAACACGCGCCCTGGTTACGCCGACTCCGGGAACGACACGCGATTATCTCTCCGAGTGGATAGAAGTGGAAGGAATCGCTGTCAACCTGCTTGATACCGCGGGACTGAGGGCGACACGTTCGCGTCTGGAGCAGGCCGGTCAGGCTATGACCGAGGACATTATGGCCGGCGCCGATCTGGTGCTGTGGATGTGCGATCTGTCGCGTCGCCGGGTCTGGTCTGAGCTTGCCGAGGATGTCAGAAGGATCCAGACGGCACCGATTCTGGTTGCTGCAAACAAGCTCGACCTGACTCCCGAAGCAAGCCCGGAGAGTCTTGGCAAGCTCGGGGTTGAGGGCTGTTTTGTTTCCTGCAAGACGGGTGAAGGGATTCCGGCGCTAAAACAACTGGTGCAGAATCGTATAGAGAGTATACTGCCGGATATGACCGACGGCTTGGCGGTAACCTCGGAGCGCCATGCGGTCAATCTGCAGCGGGCACTCGAACACTTGCGGACCGCCCGGGAGCTGCTGACGCAGAACGCCTCGCCGGAGTTGCCGGCTCTGGAGCTGCGCGCGGCGTTGACAGCCCTTGAGGAGATCACAGGTCGTGTGTATACCGAAGATATACTTGAGCGTATTTTCAGCCGTTTTTGTGTTGGTAAGTAGACTGTGCGGTCGGATTAGACTGTGAATAAGTTGTTGTTAATGAGTGAATTAGCCTACGTTTCACATGAAACATCGCGATTTTGACATAATCGTCGTCGGTGGCGGGCACGCCGGTGTCGAGACCGCTCTCGTTGGCGAGCGGATGGGTCGAAGCGTGGCGCTGGTGACTATGGACCGGAAGAAGCTGGCGCTGATGTCGTGCAATCCGGCCATTGGTGGTATCGCCAAGTCACACGTCGTCAAGGAGGTCGATGCGCTCGGCGGCGTGATGGGACTGGCTGCCGATGCCGCCGGAATCCAGTTTAGACGGCTCAATCTTTCCCGGGGGCCAGCGGTCTGGTCGACCCGGGTGCAATGCGATCGGCGAAGATATGCCGAGTACATCGTCGACTATGTCAGTGAACGACCACGCATAACCGTCATCGAAGGTATCGCCGGGCGGCTCATTGTTGCCAGTGGGGCCGTTGCCGGAATCGTTACCGAGGATGGCCGGGAGATTTCCGGCGGAGCGGTTGTTATCGCGACCGGAACCTTCCTGGGTGGAGTTATTCATGTCGGACAAAAGCAAATCCGGGCCGGACGCATGGGCGAGCCGGCGGCTACGCAGATGTCCCGGTGTCTGCAGGAACTCGGTTTCGAGACCGGACGACTGAAAACGGGGACTCCGCCGCGTCTGGATGGACAGACCATCGACTGGGAAAAGTGCCGTTTGCAGCCCGGTGACGACCCCCTGCCGTTGTTCTCCGAGTATAGCCGCCGGGAGCCGTTCGCCCAGATACCGTGTCATCTGACCTATACGACAGACCAGACGAAGCAGATTGTCAGCCAGTCGTTTGACCAGTCGCCGATGTTCTCCGGGCAGATACAGTCGACCGGGCCGCGGTACTGCCCATCGATCGAAGACAAATTCCATCGGTTTGCCGAGAAACCGAGCCACCAGATATTCCTGGAGCCGGAAGGGAACGGAACGTCAGAAGTCTACCCCAACGGCTTCTCGACAGCGCTGCCCGAGGAGATCCAGCGCCAGGCGGTTCGTACTATCGTGGGCTTAGAAGAGGTCAAGATGACTCGTCCCGGTTATGCCATTGAGTACGACTACTGCCCGGCGCGGCAAGTGAAGGCTTCATTGGAAACGAAGCTCGTATCGGGGCTCTATTTCGTGGGACAGATTAACGGTACGTCGGGATATGAAGAAGCTGCCGGTCAGGGACTTATGGCGGGTTTGAATGCTTGTCTGCAGCTCGAGGGAGAGCTGCCGCTGATTCTGGATCGGTCGGAGGCGTATATCGGCGTGATGATTGATGATCTTGTTACACGATCAACCACCGAACCATATCGGCTGTTTACCTCAAGGGCGGAGTACCGCCTGGCTCTTCGGGAGGACAATGCCCGCGACCGCCTTTGGATGTACGCACGGCGCTATGGCCTGCTGCCGGAGGACGTACTGACGGGCTTTGATCAGCTCCGCAATCGAACCGATCGTGCGGTGACAACCCTTGAGAGGAGATATGTCGAGGTGGCATCACTCGACGGGCTGGCCACGCGTTTCAAGCGTCGGACCCACGTGTCACTGGCCGATTTGCTTCGTCAGCCGGGAGTGTCGATAGCGGACTGCCGAGAGGTAATTGGCAACTCGGCACCGGAACTGGCAGATGATGAAGAGGCACTAGGCCGAGCCGCGATCCAGATTCAGTACAGTGGATACATTGAAAAGCAGCAGCGGGAGATAGACAAGTTCCGGCGGGCCGAATCGCATTTGATCCCCGAAGATTTCGACTTCTCCGGTGTTCGCGGGCTCAAGACCGAGGCCCGGGAGAAACTGGCCCGCTTCCGTCCTCGATCGCTGGGGCAGGCCGGGCGAATCGAGGGCGTAACGCCCGGTGACGTGGCGGTTCTTTCGGTGTGGGTTAAGCGTCATGAAGCGAACGGTCAGGCGGGGACTGATTCCAGTGGGGAAAGGAAAGAGGTGTAATGGTGGCGCACGTAGCCGGGCATCTGTCATATACATCTGAAGAGCTCCTGGAGATGTACGATCCGGAAGGTATGGTGGAACGATACATCGATTTGGTCTTCGAAGAGAACGAGAAGGTCAATATCGTTTCACGTGAAACCGAGCGGGCCGATCTGAAGCGACTGGCGGCTGAGTCCCTGGCACCGCTGGAGGTAATAGACGAGGGACCATTTGCCGATATGCTTGATATTGGATCGGGTGGCGGGCTGCCCTCGGTGCCGATCCTCATTTCCGGGGCAGTTCTTCAGGGCACCCTGGTGGAGCGCACCCAGAAGAAGGCTGCCGTGCTCGATCGGATTATCGAGGGATTGGGCCTCCCGGCCGAGGTCATTGCTCGCAATCTCGATGAGGCGGGGCTGTCCGAGCCATTCGACCTGATTACACTTCGCCTCGTCCGACTGACCGGACGGTTGCTTAATCTCATTGGGCGTCTGAGCCACGAGAATACGCTGGTGATTTACTACGCACGCCCTGAAACCAGCCTGAAACTCAGCGGATGGACTGCCGAAGGCTACTCGTACCGCGTTGACAACTCGCAGCAGGACAAGCGCTTCACGCTGCTACGCAAGAAAGCTTGAAGCCGTCTCGTTTTTTTGTTGCATGTGAAACACTATGGGGGTACTATTGACTCGCAATACCGAGAGAGTTGCGCCGAACTGCGTCAAATAGCCCTGCCAGTTAGGTTTGTGGCAAATCCGAACTATGAGGCAGGACGGCCGTGATGCCGGGGCAGCTCCTTTCGGCAAGTCTTCGTTAACCTGTCTGAGGACTTAAGCTACAGGGAGGTCGCTTGAGCAAGATCATCGCCGTTGCCAACCAGAAGGGGGGAGTCGGCAAGACAACCACCGCCGTCAATCTCGCTTCTTGTCTGGCGGCCGCCGAGAAGAAGACCTGCTTAATTGACATGGATCCCCAGGCAAACACTACCAGTGGTATCGGTATTGACCGCAGCACCGTCGAAATGTCTATCTACGATGTGCTGGTGGGCGAAAAGTCAGTTCGCGATGTCATGCGCCCGACCGAGCTGGACTACCTGAATCTGGTGCCGTCTTCTATCAATCTGGTCGGTGCCGAAGTGGAACTGGTGGGCATGCTTTCACGTGAAACACGACTGCAGAGCGCGCTGCGGGGGATCGAGGACGATTACCAGTTCGTTATAGTAGATTGTCCTCCGTCGCTTGGGCTGTTGACCATTAATACGCTCACGGCCGCCGATTCGGTGATCATCCCGATCCAGTGTGAATACTATGCCCTGGAGGGCTTGGGACAGCTGATGAACACCATCAAGCTGGTTAAGGACAATCTGAATCCTGATCTGGAAATCGAAGGGGTCCTGCTGACCATGTACGATGGTCGACTTAACCTGTCCAAGCAGGTTTCCGAGGAAGTGCGGAAATACTTCGATGGCAAAGTCTATCACACCGTGATTTCTCGCAATGTGCGACTTTCCGAGGCCCCCTCGTTTGGCAAACCGATCATCCTGTATGACATCCTGTCGACCGGGGCGGAGAACTACATGGCCCTGACAAAAGAGGTACTGGCACAATGAGTAAACTGGTTTTAGGTAAGGGGCTTGAGGCGCTTATCCCAAGCGACCGCAAACTCCCCACCGAAGAAGAAGGCCGGTACCAGACGGTACCGCTGGAGAATATCCAACCGAACCCCATGCAGCCCCGTCGCGAGTTCGATGAGGAGTCGCTGAAGGAGCTGGCTGTGTCGCTCAAGCGCGACGGTTTGATGCAGCCGCTGGTTGTTCGTAAAGATGGGTCCAAGTATACCATTATTGCGGGCGAGCGCCGGTTTCGAGCGGCCAGTATCGCCGCTCTCAAACAGGTGCCGGTGGTGGTGCTGGAGAATATCGATGATGACCGGATGCTGGAGCTGGCCCTGATAGAGAACCTGCAGCGCGAGGATCTCAATCCGCTGGAGGTGGCCGAGGCGTACCGGGTGCTGATTGACCGATGCGGCCTGACTCAGAATGAGTTGGCGCTGCGGGTCGGTAAGTCGCGTTCGGCGGTAGCGAACCTGCTTCGACTGCTGCAGCTTCCCGACTCCATCAAGGCGATGGTGCGCGACGGGCGTCTGACCGAGGGGCACGCGCGTGCTATCCTGGCGGCGAATTCCGAAGGGGAAATGCTTAAGTTGGCGCAGCAGGTTGTCGATGGGAAGATGACGGTCCGCAGTGCGGAGAAGGCCAGCTCCACACGCAAACGGGGGCGCGCCGCGACTCGTCGCAAGTCCCCCGAGTTGATGGAGGCGGAGGCATTTCTCAAGCGCCAGTTGGGTACTTCGGTGCGCGTGCACCACGGTTCCAAGCGCGGGCGGATCGAGATTGAGTATTACGGTGATGATGACTTGAGCCGACTGCTGGATCTGTTCCGGCAGCTGGGTGCATAGAACAAAGCGAATCAACGACTCCCAGGACGGAAGTACAGTATGCCCAGGTCACGCTATGTGACAATAATGATGATTCCCGATGGTACCAGCGAGCGTCGCGGCTACCGCGTCCCGGCCTGGGTACTAAAAGCGGCCGCGGGGCTGCTGGCTCTGGTGGTGATTGGTATCGTGTTGTTTTTCGTCTTCTACGGCGAGGTGCTCAGCCGGGCGGCGATGGCCGAGCGACTGGAGCGCGAGAATCATCGCCTGCTGAAGTACCAGTACAAGGTGCGTCTGCTCGAGGAGAATCTGGTCCAGGCCCGTGAGATACTCGGGCGTCTGACCAAACTGGCCGGCGTGGATTACAGCTTTCCGGAAGTACCCGATGATTCCACGTTCTTTGCCTCGCTTGACAACGACCAGGCGGTGGTTCTGGCGCGAAGCGGCTCGATCGATTTCTCGATTCCCTCCGGGATGCCGATGGAGGGAGTACTCAGCCAGGGATTTGAAACCGGCGACTCCGATCGCTACCACCCCGGGATCGATCTGGCCGCAGCGATTGGCGAGCCGATCCTGGCAACGGCGACGGGCGTGGTTGAGGAAGCTGCTTTCGACTCGGTCTACGGCTGGTATCTGGTGCTTCGGCACAACGACAGCCTGACCACCATGTATGGCCACGCCGACACGCTCCTGGTGGCGGTGGGACAGATGGTCCCGGTGGGATCACGTCTGGCTCTGTGTGGCAACACCGGTCGTTCTACAGCGCCGCATTTACACTATGAAATCAGAATCAATGGTAAACCTATAGATCCTTTGGACAGCCCCTATGATGAAAAAAGGAAATAGCGAATCGGACGGAGTAATGAACACTATCATTGGAAAAGACACTGTCATTACCGGCACGCTGGAGCTCAAAGGAGCGCTGCGTGTTGACGGCACTGTAAAGGGCAAGATTATCTGCGACGACTGTGTGACCGTCGGTGTGACCGGCAAGGTCGAGGCGGAGATCGAGGCCAACACGGCCATTGTGGCTGGCCACCTGGTGGGGAATATCCAGGCCACCGAAAAGATCGAGCTACAGGCCAAGTGTGAAATGGACGGAGACCTTCGGACTAAGTCACTGGTCATTGAGCAGGGCGCGATCTTCTGCGGTGCCTGCAATATGAAGGACACCAAGCCGGACTTGGGATTCCTGCCGCCAGACCAGAAAAAGGAGAAGGAAGCACAGAAGCAAAACAGCAAGTAACAGCCACCGAGCCACCCTTGTGGACAAGCGGCAAATTCTGTGGAAAAGGTGGTATGTGATTGTGAATCAACCATTTCGCCCCCGGCAGACGTGGACCCAACAGGCCTGTTATCCACAGACTGTTACGGTTCTGTAAGCGAGTGTTGACTTTGCATTTATCGGTTTCTGTCTTAACGATGAAATCAGGCAATCGCCTTTAAGCTCATGTTGTTTAGGAGCTTGTGCGGATCTTAACGGGGTGTGTTGACAACCAAGGTGAAATCCATCGAACGTCGCTCCCCGAAAGCCCATGGCAGCCAGCGCGAGATGACTACTTTGTCGGCTGGCTGCCTTTTTGTCGGAGTTTTTTGCCCGGTCGGTGAAACTTTTTAGCCGGCAAGCTTTTACCAGATAGAACAGGGTTGTAACCTGCATATGATACTTACGCTGCCGTCATTAATAGCTGGAGGATAGTATGGCCGAGGATGTTGCCGGACAGGATCTGAAACAGGTTGAGGCACTTAATTCAGCCTATGAGTCGATCCGCGCCGAGCTGGGAAAAGTCATTATTGGACAGACCGATGTGGTCGAGCAGTTGCTTATTTCACTGCTCTCCAGCGGCCACTGTCTGCTGGTCGGCGTGCCCGGTCTGGCCAAGACGCTGCTGATCTCCACGCTGGCCCAGGTGCTGGATCTCAAGTTCAACCGTATTCAGTTCACGCCGGATTTAATGCCCTCGGATATCACCGGAACCGAAGTTATCGAGGAAGATCACTCCACTGGTAAGCGCCAGTTCCGTTTCTTGAAGGGCCCCGTGTTCGCCAATATAATCCTGGCCGATGAAATCAACCGTACGCCGCCCAAAACCCAAGCCGCGCTGCTTCAGGCAATGCAGGAACACGAGGTTACCTCGGCCGGTCAGACCTTCACGCTCGAGGAACCATTTTTCGTGCTGGCTACTCAGAACCCGATCGAGCAGGAAGGCACCTATCCGCTGCCCGAAGCGCAGCTTGACCGTTTCATGTTCATGGTTCTGGTCGACTACCCGGATGCTGCCGAGGAAGAGCAGATTGTCAAGGCCACCACGGCAGTGCCCACCTGGAAGCTCTCCAAGGTGATCGGCCCGGAAGACATTGTGAGATACCAGCAACTGGTGCGTCGCGTGCCGGTGTCGGATCACCTCGTTGAGTATGCGGTGGAGCTGGTGCGCTCTACTCGTCCGGTGGAGAAAGATGCCCCCGAGTTCGTGCGCAACTGGGTCAACTGGGGCGCCGGGCCGCGCGCCTCACAGTACCTGATTTTGGCGGCCAAGACGCGTGCCATTCTGGATGGTCGGCCCACGCCCGGCCCGGAAGATATCCGGTTTGCCGCCTATCCTGTGTTGCGGCATCGTATTGTAACCTCGTTCAACGCCGAGGCCGACGGGGTCGATGCTACCGAGATTATCAAGCGGCTGCTTGACCACGTCAAAGAGCGCGGGTAAGGCGAGGCCCAGCACCTGGTTCGCGCGAAGCAGAATTCAATGGATCACGCCACCACACACGTCCCGTTCGCGATTGCCGTTCACGGCGGCGCGGGGGCTATTCGCAAAGAGAAGATGACCCCCGAGAAGGAGACGCAATACCAGGAGCGCCTGGTTGCCTCGTTGCAGGTCGGATTCGAGCTACTTGATAGCGGACGCTCAGCGATCGATGCGGTCTGCAAGGCCGTCAACGTGATGGAAGACTCGCCCCTGTTCAACGCCGGCATCGGGGCCGTGTACACACATGATGGTGGCCACGAGCAGGATGCCTGCGTCATGGACGGCTCCAACCTGGCGGTTGGAGCTGTGGCCGGCGTCCGGCACATCCGCAACCCGATCGACCTCGCCCGGCTGGTAATGCAGGACTCGCCCCATGTGTTGCTCTGTGGCGACGGGGCCGAACAGTTTGCGGTGCTGCACGGCATGAGCCTGGAAGAGACAAGCTATTTCGATACCAAACACCGTCGTACACAGCTCGACAAGGCTATTGCCCGCGAGGAAGAGCAGGGCAAGGTGCTCTTTGGCGATGGGAACCTGGACCATTCCTCCGACGAGAAGTACGGAACGGTGGGCGCAGTGGCGATGGACCGCGAGGGAAACCTGGCGGCGGCCACCTCGACCGGCGGCATGACCAACAAGCGCTGGATGCGAATCGGCGACACGCCCGTCATCGGCGCCGGCACCTACGCCAACAACCAGAGCTGCGCGGTGAGCGCTACCGGGCACGGCGAGTTTATCATGCGCAGCGTACTGGCGTTCGAGGTGCACGCGCTGATGACCTACAAGGGACTGCCGCTCGCCGAGGCAGCACGAACAGCTGTCAACGACCGGCTGGGCGCCATCGGCGGCACCGGTGGGTTGATAGCAATCAATTCGCGCGGGCAGATCGCCCTGCCATTCAATACGCCCGGAATGTACCGTGGGTGGATGGTGCCGGGATGCGAACCATCGGTGGGCATCTACCGGGAGGATGACGAGTAATCATGGCCGAAGACTATCGCAAATACCTCCAGCCGGACATAGTCGGCAAGCTCAAGGGGATGGAGCTTCGCGCCCGACTGGTGGTCGAGGGGTTCATTGCCGGGCTGCACAAGTCGCCCTATCACGGGTTCAGTGTTGAGTTTGCCGAGCACCGGCAGTATATGCCCGGCGACAATATCCGCGATGTCGACTGGAAAGTCTACGGCAAGAGCGACCGCTATTATGTCAAGCAGTACGAGGAGGAGACCAACCTCAAGGCGTACCTGCTGCTGGACTGCTCCGGGTCGATGCGCTACCAGTCCGGCGACCGCGTGCGCAAACTGGACTACGCCGGCATGCTGGCCGGGGCGCTGAGCTACATGATGCTCAGGCAACGCGATGCGGTCGGGATGGTGACATTCGACGACAAGCTGCGGCGCTACATCCCCCCGCGCTCGAAGAGCGGGCACCTGCATGTGCTGCTCAATGAGATCGCGGCACAGCAGCCGAGCGAGGTGACCAATATCGCCGGCACCCTGCACGAGATGGCCGAGCGTATCAAACGCCGCGGGTTGGTGGTTGTGCTCTCGGACCTGCTGGACGACGCCGACCAGATTATCGCGGGGCTCAAGCACTTCAGGTATCAGCGCCACGAGGTGGTGGTGTTTCACATCCTCGATCCGCGCGAGCGCGATTTTGCGTTCCCGCGCGAGGCGGTGTTCAAGGACATGGAGACGGGCGAGGAGCTCACGACGCTTCCGTACCAGATCAAGAAGGACTACGCCGGTGCGGTGCAGGCGTTCAGCGACCGGATTTCGACCGCGTGTCGCCAGAGCAATATCGATTATCATTTGGTGGACACCTCGATGCCGTTCGACAAGGCGCTGTACGCGTTTCTGAGCAAACGGGTGCGGATGTTTTAATTGACGAAGCTGGGTTGTCGGCGCTTTTCTTCCCTCATACAAACATGAGATCGCCCGGGGTCAGTCGCGCGCCTTGAATTGTTGCGACAAGAAAAAGGGGAATCCGCATGAAAACGCATCGCCTGTTTCTGATTGCCTGTGCTCTGTGTCTGTTACTTGGTGTGCAGGCCAGCGCCATGAACTCCACCTATGTCAAGAATGAAGGCCAGTGGCCCGATAGCGTCCTCTTTCGCGGCTCCAGCGGCCC
>WJKG01000458.1 GCA_014729205.1 candidate division GN15 bacterium
ATTGAAAACCAGTCTGAACCGCTGCAAAACAGCCGCTTTGATCTCGATCAGAGTGGCTCGGTGAATATGCTTGATCTACAACACCTCGTCTCTTTTATCCTGCTTGACAGCCCGCCACCACCGGCGGGACCCCATGCCTGCGATATCGACCACGATGGCGCCCTTACCGTCGCCGACATCGCCACCCTGCGCAAGCACCTCTTTCCTGTAGAGCAGGCGGAGCGCTAGCACCCCAACAACAAAAGAGCCGGCAACCACGCCTCCAGGCGTAATCACCGGCTCATAACAACGCCACCCTCAGCCTGCTATCTCGATGATGCCTGTTTTCTGGCAACAGCCGCGCTGATAGCCCGACGAGCCACATCCGGACCCACTTCACAGATATCCACCACCAGGTCAATTGCCTCATCGAGCCATTCGGTCCATTCGCGGTCCGGATACTTGGCGCGGAGATCGTCCGTGATCTCATCGGCAATCATCGCCACAAAACCGGCGTAGCGTTGACGTTTGCCTATACTCAAGAACGGCAGCAGGTACTTCCGGCCCACATGGCTCACCACCATCAGTGCCATAGAACCCAGCAAACCAATCCAACCCACCGGTTCGGTAAACAGCTTCTCCATTTCATGCCCCTTTTTGTCTATGTGTTAACGTCTTCCCGTTCATCCCGTCGCTAAGGCGTCAGGCGAAAAAAACCTTCCGAGGGTACCGTCACTCTATCACGATACAGCGTCCGGCCATTGGCGCTGATAGTGATCTCGTAGTCGGTAGACACCGGCAGCAGGTCCGCCGAGGGTATCAGATCAAGCGCAAAGTACCCATCCTCGCCGGTACCCGTCTCAATCGAAAACGGCGCCACGAACAGGTAGCTGGCCGCATTCACACTGTCCGGCAGACGCGCTTCCACGCGAGCACCCTTGATCGGGGTCGCATCGATTGCATACACATACCCATACACCCGGCACAAACCGGGCAAGGACGGCTCACCCGGATCGAATCGATGGCCCCGCGCAGTATCAACGGTCGATCCTGCCACCTGAAGCGTGTCAAACGGGGCAAACAGATAACCCGGACAACTGGCTACCAGCGAATACTCCGCGGCATCCAGATTGAATGATACCTCACCCTCGGTGTCCGTCGTGCCACTGGCGATAAGCGTTGTCTGTGACAGGTTCCGCACCGCCACCCCCGCACCCGGTACTGGCTGCGCCGAACCGGAATCGAAGGCTACCACTGTCACCGCGTACGCCCCACTCCCCGAGCCCAGGCCCGAGACATCTGCATCCAGATAGTCGCCAAACGTCCCCGCTGTAACATGACCCGACTGTGGCGTATTCCACACCCAGCCGGCAATCTGCGTCGAGTCGCCACTCCCGCGCTCGGTGCGATTGCTGTCGACCGCACCACCGCGCACCCACAACGTATCGTCGATCAGATCCAGCGCTGGCGCCAGCCGCCGACCAAGCACCTGGAACTCGGCCTGGGTGACCGTCTCCAGTTCAAGCGGATTATTTTTGGCCACCAGCACTATCTGGTAACCGCCCCACGATGAGCCGCCAAGATTCGCCGCAAGGTCCGCGAATGTGTATGTGGGACACCCGGTTATAGTTGACGCGGTTATGCGTCCATCGGTGGTTGCCAGACTGTCTTGAAAGACCATTGCTCCCGAGGGACCGCTCACGATCACCAGCAGCGAATCTGCTGTCGTCGGATTTCCCAGACTGTCCAGCGCGCAGAACGCGACCGCCACCGAATCCTCGGGAGTCGTGTCGCTGGAAGCGTTGTGCACGATAGCTGCCGGTACCACCGGGCATCCGAACAGCAGCATCGTTACTAACAACACAACCACCCTTGCTATGCACCTATACATTTTCGTCCCCCTGTCAGTTAGCCATCAACCGCAACACCGCTCGTCGGCGCCGCATTGAAGTGTTGGCATCCTCGTGGTAGTATAGAATCAGACGCGGCCCCAACCCGGTGGCCGACTCGCTGCTGTAGAAACTCTTCTGCGTTGTGTTTGTCGGGAAAGTGTTCTCATTGATCAGCAGGGAGCCGTAGTTCGTCCCGGTCGAATCCCACCAGGCAAGAATCCGTTCAAAATGGTCGAATCCCGTCCACGCATCGGTGTCCGAGACGATTGCCGTACACCCTACCGCCATACTGTAATCGCCACCGGCCGAAGACCACCGGAGCGAATCCATATCTCCAGCATCCAGGTAGGCGTGGTACCAAGTCACACCGCTGTCCGGCTCCGGGTAGTTGCCCACACCGTAGTCGAGTTCCGTTCCCTCATGAAATGGCGTTGTCAACGGATAGAGAAGAATCCGCCGATCGGCCGCATCCCCCTCGCGGAAACAGTACACTTCCAACCGCGCTGAATCCGGTACCACACCATCCCAGCCGGGCACAGCAACCGCCGTGCGACGGTCCTCACCGATGCCAACCGTACCACAACTGAACCATACTGAACCACCGCTGTTAAACCGTTGGCAGTCCTCACCGGAAATCTCGCTCACACAGTCATCGTAGCCAAACAGCATCGCATCCGAAATATCCATTTCCCCTCGCAGCGTATCCACTTCAGCCAGTCCGTTCGTCGCCAGCATCGACAGTGGCACCAGCAGCAGCGTCAATAGCAGCCTACTCATGGTTCTTGCTTCCCTTCGAGCGTTGCCGAGAGTCGTCCCGCTCCGACACCTCCTCCTTCTCATCTAAAAGCGTCTCCTTGCGAATCTTCTCCAGCATCGACCAGAACTCACCCTGGTCATCGCCGGCCGGTGTCAGTTTGTGTCGCGTTTCCAGCATCTTGATGAAGTCTCCTATCTTCACATTCTCGCCAATTGAGGCCAGCAGCTCCTTGAAGCTGCGACGAATGAGTTCGTCGAGCATGGCCAGATCATCACTGCGCTCGCTCGCCGATGTCTTGCGTCCCCGGGCCATACTACTGCCCCATCTCGATCACAAAGAGATCGACAGTAGCCGGCTCCGATACCGACATATCCCGGGCAATCCGAAACGACTCGCCGGTTTCGTTGCCGACAATCCACGCCAGCCGGCTCGAACGGTTGCGCACGATCACACGCGCCCCCTCGATCTGGCCAGGCAGCATATTGCCC
>WJKG01000459.1 GCA_014729205.1 candidate division GN15 bacterium
GGATATACACTCAGTGCTGCTGACTACCGTACTCGACTCAATCGGAATTCCGACCGGACACTTCCTGTCGCACGCCATGCAGTGAATGCACGACTCCTGATTGACCCGCAGCCTCACGGCTGATCCCTTGTTCAACGCCCCCAGAAAGATCCCCATCGGACACAGGTAACGGCAGAACGGACGCGCAATGAAGATGCCTGCTACAAACGTCACAACGAGCACCGCCAGACCGATTGGAAACTCCTCGAGCACCTCGCCAATCTCCCAGATATGCATCCAGGCCACCCAGGGATCATACGGCCGAATGAGCAGCTTCCCGCCATACCAGGCTCCCAGCGTGAAGATCACCAGTATTGGCCATCTCAGCCACCGCCAGCGCCCGTCGCGGTTCGTATCCAGCCGTTGCTTCACCCCGAAAACCTTCCGGCCCACACCAGCCATCAACCCCTGCAGTGTACCCAGCGGACAGATCCATCCGCAGAACGAACGCCCGCTCACCGCCACAAGGAGAACGGTGATCCCGAGCAAGATGAACGAGGATATGAAAATTCGCTGCAGGAATTCACCGTGGAAGACAATGCTGTAGAGCGAGGCCAAACCGCCAAAAGGACAGATCGCATCCACAGGCGGGTAGACCGTCTGGTGCTGAAGGTGCATATAGCCGACATAGCTCACATAGATCAGTAAACCGCCCAGTACGGCATACCGCAGCCACATAATGGGATGCTTGCGCTTGTATGAAGGTGTTTTCTCAGACATAGTAACAGCTGCAGGACCAGGATGTCAGGTGTGTGTAGATGCTACCGGCTGTCATCATTTTCGCGTTCATGTTCCTGTGGGTCGAGTAGCCGACTGGTATCAGCAGTATCCGAGGGTGGTACTACCAGGGGCGTATGTGACCACTGACTGATGATCTGCTTGTCTGTCTCGGAGAGCTCGGCCTCGGAGTGCATGCCCACGTATATGTCCAACGGCATCTTGCCCTTGTCTACCTCTTCCCAGATCTCTTCCTTCATGGCCGCCTGCTTGCGAACGTCATAGCTTTGCCATTCGGAGAAATTCAGGTGTTCTCGGCCCTCCAGGACATCGGCGGTCACCAGCCACGATGGTGGAGCCACCGAGGCGTACCACGGCCACTCGGTCTCATTCGAATGGCAATCATAACAGGACCGCTTGATAACCGCATGCACGCTGTCGGCCATCTCAATCTCCCCGGTGACCGGCGGGTTGGATTGCTCGGCCGGGACGAACTGAATGGCGATAAACACCGCCACCAGAATGATGATCACATTGCGTAGCGTGCGCATGCGGGCTCCTTTCTCTGGCGTGGACGCTTGTCACATTCTACCATGCCAGAGTGCGGCAAGTCAATGCAAAAGCAATTCGGCAGCTTCACAGCCAACGTTATCGATTTAGCGGTTGGAATTTGGACGGGGAGAGGGAGGATATTAGGCAAAAAAAATGCCGAAGGTGGGATTCGAACCCACACTCCCTAACGGGAACTGCGCCCTGAACGCAGCGCGTCTACCTGTTTCACCACTTCGGCATTAATACACACCCACCGCGCTGTCTGCTCGCGGGGGCAATCGGCAATATATTCACATATATCGGAAAATCAACAGTTATCTTGCGCCCGACATCCTTGTTGACCTGCCCGCTGCGGGCGTGTACCATGATCATTGCCAATGCCTTATATGGACGGACAAAGAGGATGATACGGACCGGGAGAGATTCCACAATCGAACTCCCCCTGCTCGGGGCGACCAGACAGATCACCGTAGATCTGGCGGTCGTTGTTTTAGCCACTGCGCTCTACACCTGGATGGCCTCGGGATTGTTCGACTGGATTATCGACGACGCCGGCATTACGTTCTCATATGCCCGCAATCTCGCTCAGGGCCACGGGCTGGTCCCTCAGCCGGGCGTGGAGCCAATTGAGGGATACTCCAACCCGCTCTGGGTTCTCTTCTGGACGCCGTTCTTCTTGATTGGTCTGTTCGATCCATACATCCTTCCCAAGATCGTCAGCATTGTGCTGGTCTTCTTGACATACTTCGTTCTGCATCGCCTCATCGTTCGTCTCACCGAGTCGCGCTTCGCAATCAGCTTGGCGGTATTGATTCTCCTGTCCATTAATACCTCATGGGTGGCCTGGACATCCAGCGGTCTGGAGAATCCGCTCTTCGCGCTGCTCATCGCCGTATTGTTGTGGCTGTGTGTGATGATTCAGTCCGAGCAAGCGTTCCGGCCTGTGGTATGGGGGCTGGTTGCAGGCCTGGTCAGCGGAGGAATTGCACTCAGCCGTCCCGATGGTATCGTCTACGCCTGGCTCTTCCCGCTGGCTCTCGTTATCCTGCCGGCTACCGCTGGCATCGCCCGGCGCTTGTTCGCAGCAGGAGCCTACATTGTCGGCCTCTTGGCCACAGCCGGAGTCTACCAAGCCTTCCGTCTGAGCTACTTCGGCGAATGGGTCCCTAATACTTACTACGTCAAGGGCGGTCCCGACCGACAGATGGTAGCCGATCTTCTTATGCTGACCGAACCGTATCGAGAGAAGCTGGTCCAGATCTCCGGATCAGTCATGGGACAATCGGTCTGGATGGTGGTCCCCGCAATCATTGTTGGTATGGCTGTTTGGGTGATCGCTCGCCAAGACAATTGGCGGCCGAAGCTCTTGCTTGTTGGATTCACGATTACAGCCCTCGGAGCATACCTGATCCTGACCCTTGACTGGATGGGGGAATACCGTTTTGCCACACCGTTCTTCATGTTAATTTGGGTGGCAATGGTCTGCTTCACGCTCCTGGTTGTCCGATCACTGGTGACCACGCGCGGACTCCGAACCACAGTCGGACTGGGGCTGCTTATCGTAGCGCTGGCGCTCTCAGTGATTGAGCATCAGCCGCGTCGTGAGCGGTTCGAGGCGCACCGAGTGACCGACTTCAACCGTGTCAAGGCAGCCGGTCCCGACCGCTTCAATGCGTGGAATGAGTATTTCGGATGGGAAGACGCCACTCTCCTCACACCCGATCTCGGCGCCACCCTCTTCTATTCGGACATTCGCATCTATGATCTGGCCGGTCTGTGTGATCCCGTCATCCCGCGCAAACGGCGCTGGCATCAGCAGGAATTCTACGACTATGTCTTTGACTCCATCCAACCCACCATAATTAACACGTGGGGTAGTTTCACAGGCGAGTCCAAATTTGACGACGATCCGCGTTTTCTGCAGGACTACGTGGGCGTGAATGCTCACATTGACGAGTATGTCAAGCGAGTCTACAAGACGGAACGGCTTTCCGGCGTCTTCATCCGCAAGGATGCTCTTGCCGGCCGTGAGGCGAAGCTGGATTCCTTGAGGCAGGGCCTGGCACCATAGTTACGCCTTGCCGAGGAGCACAGAGTTGGGCATGGATTGTTTTACAGTGGCGCACATGCTTGGCAATGGACCAGGATCGCATCAAGGTTGACTTCTGGAGTTGCTGCTCGTAGCTTTCTGCACTTCCAAGGCAAGCATGAACCAAGAAGGCAGGGATTGAGTCTCACTTCACCCAAAGATGAAACCACCGTTTGGCGAGCTGCTTTCCAGGCGCTCAGACGCCCGGAAGTGTATGTGATCTTTGTTCTGGCATTCGTGCTGCGTGGGGCGCTGGCGGCTATGGGCATTGACCAACAGGGTCTTGAATCAATGCTCACAGCCGCTCCCGATGCCAATAACTATCTTAACATTGCCCGGGCCAATCTGAACGACATAACCTATCTTCACCGCCTAATACTACCAAAGGAACATGGTTGGTGTCTGCACTGGGAGACGGAGATCCACAAGGCTGAGTTGCAATACCTACCGGCCTCACTGGTACTGCTCGGACTTGCGATGCTGTTGGTACTGGGAAGATTCCGCGCACTTGTGATTCTTGGCTCATTCTTTGGCTACTTCCTTATGCTCATTGGAACGGCTTTCTTTCAGGGATCAAGGTTGATCTACCCCGCCTACTTCAGCGGAGACGTCCTGATTTCTGTGGCATTGGCAGGTCCGGTGCTGCTCATTCGCGAATTCGGGCTCTGGTCGTATAGCAGCAGAAGGGGATCGGACCAAGACTCTTCATGATCAGCGGCCAGTGCTTTGGCATCGCACCGGGAACCGACGGGCATCTTATTCCAAATCTGGCAGCACTCTCAGGTGCCCCATGCTGAAGAGATCGTCGCCCGATTCAGGAATGACCGTGATACAATCATAGCCCGCCTCGTACGCCCACTGGGGTACATCAAGCGTGTCGACCCTCATGCCTCCTGCCGGCGGGGCCTTACGGATAATCCGAAGCCAGTCAACCATGACCGAATCGCGCAGGAAGGATACCACGTAATAGTCGTTATGGTCCACACTGATTTCAACACGCTCATTGTGATACACAGTGTCCATCACGATAACAACTCCGCCGCGATCGAGTACCACATGGCCTTCATCATCCCAGCTCGAAGGCACCTCGATTGGCGTGGAGACCTCGACGTACTGCTTCACCTTCGGCTTCGGCCAGGACCAGTTCTCCAGCAGGTGATCGTAGAAACCAAGATTCATCTTCACTATGGTCTTGAGCCGCTCCCATGCGAGAACTCGTCCACGGGTGATGGTTCTCAACTTCTCGTAGTACCGGGCAAGGCCAGTATCCGCGATATGAATGTCGCTGGAGAGAATCGTCAGACGGTATCCGTACGGCAGGTATCGTGAGAAGTGACCGATGCGCCAATCCGGTCTGGTGCACATGGGCAGCCGTGCCAAAAATGGCTCACTTAATCCATAGCCATCGATTACGTGCTTAGTCGGTCCGATAGCGTAGCCGTAAAAACCAACACAACTGAAAGCAATGCTCTTGGCGGTAATGGCCCGGTCCCGGATACCTTCGCGGTACCATGTGTGATCGACAACAGGTGCACCCGATCGGTCCATCCTGAGCAATCCTGTATATTGATAGTACCACGCCCGTTCATCGGCGATACCGCGCTGGTTGATGCCGTTCTCGCCGTGGGTGCCATAGGTCTCATCGCTATACACCGGACAGCGCGGCGCACTCAGGCCGACCACCAATACCGCCGCCAGCGGCACATAACGCGCCAGACCGGAGGTGGGGAGTTTCGTTCGCGCGAGTAGAATCGCAGAAAGCAGGAGTGGTACCGTGAAGTAGCGTCCGGCCATAAAATCACCGCCCACACGCACTGTGTATAGTAGGTAGATCGCCAGGCCCGCCACCAGTGCATACTCCGCCCGTCTGCGCTGCGCGATCACAATGGCAGAGGCAGTAGCAATTACCAACAGAGTAAGGGGGTCGATTGAGAAGGTTTCGATGTAATACGTGATCCCCTGCATGATTCGCTCGGACTGAGGTATCCCTGCATGCAGCTTGGCATAGTACGTGTTAGGGAACGGGAATCCATAGAAGAGAACAGAGAACACCTCCCAGAGCCACAGGGGAGAGAAGGCCACAAGACCCACAAGAAACGTACGCACGCTTCTCAGTTCCCAGAAGGCGACCGCCAGTACCGGAGCATAGAGCAATAGGTTGTCCATGCGGTTCACGGCACCAATCGAAGCAATAGCGCATAGGAGTGCGAAACGCCGCATACGGTTGCCCGAACTGTAGAACACAGCCGCAAACAGCGCGATGATCAAGTACGAGGCAGGATTCTCCAGCCCCGAAGTGGAATAGTCAATGAACGCCTTGCTCAGCAGCAGTGCGGCCATCGCGACAACCAACGCGGCGGTATCGCGGGCCAGCCTCATAGTCACGACGTAGACCGCCGCCATACTGGCCACAATACTCGTCAGTATGACCGTAAAGTACATTTCGCCGGTTATGCGTGTGAGCAGCGCAAGAAAGATCACCCAGAGTGGGTTGGTGAAGGCCTGCACCCGTTCGGTTGTATTCCACACCGGGCCGTAGCCGTGGGTGATGTTATAGACGGTCCTGAAGGAGATATAGGCATCATCGCTCACCCAAGCCGTGCGCACCAAGATTACGGCCAGAAGGATCAGCAACACCGCTGCAACAAGTACTCGGCTATTCCCCGCGCCACCCTTATTCATACAGGCACTATACGAAGTACTATAGCCTCAGGCAACCATTGCGTGTGCTCCTCCAACGCAAAACGGCCGCTCCACATCGTGAAGCGGCCGCGGGGAATTCCCTTTGATCTCTGATAGTCTAATTCAGGTACGCTCGAAGCGAACGGCTACGCGAGGCGTGCCGCAAACGGCGAATAGCCTTCTCCTTGATCTGGCGCACGCGCTCCCGGGTCAGCGAGAATCTCGCCCCGATCTCCTCCAGCGTGAGGGCCTTTTCGTGGTTCAACCCGAAATACAGGTTGATCACCTCGGCCTCGCGCGGAGTCAGCGTATCGAGCGCCTTCTCAATCTCCACCCTCAGTGATTGCCGAAGCAGCGCCTCGTCAGGCGACGGCTGGTACTCATCCTCCAGCACATCGATCAGCGAATTGTCTTCGCTCACCGAAAACGGCGCATCGAGCGACAAATGCGAGTTGGAGATCTTCAACGTATCGGAGACTTCATTCTCCGAAAGCTCGAGCTCCTTGGCGATTTCATCCGGCGATGGCTCCCGACCCAGCCCCTGTTCCAGACGGCTGGAAATCTTGCCAATCTTGTGCAGGGTGCCGACCCTGTTCAGCGGTAACCGGACAATCCGGCTCTGCTCGGCCAGCGCCTGCAAGATCGCCTGGCGAATCCACCAGACAGCATAACTGATAAACTTGAACCCACGAGTCTCGTCAAACCTCTTCGCCGCTTTGATCAGGCCGATATTGCCTTCGTTAATGAGATCGGCGAGGGACAAGCCCTGGTTCTGATACTGCTTTGCTACCGAGACTACAAAGCGCAGATTGGCCTTCGTCAGCTTCTCCAGGGCTTTCTTATCACCCTGCTTGATACGACGAGCCAGACGCACTTCTTCATCTGCAGTGATGAGTGGTGTTTCCCCGATTTCGCGGAGGTAGAGGTCTAACGACCGGTCTTCGTCGCGATACTTAAGGGATTGTTTAGCCACGGTCTACTAACAGCTCCTTCCCATTGATGAACCCGGCTTCACACCGGGATGTCCCATATCTAACGCTGTCTTCTACAACGTTCCTACTTACTGGTTCCTCTATGGCCACTCCGGCCTAACGCCGGATGACTTTCCGTGCTATGGTACCGTCGGGCTCCTGAACAATCAAAGGTATCCGGCTCACCTCTTCGCCCAACTGGCTAAGGGACCGACGCAAATCAGATAACGACTCAATAGATACGTCGTTCACCTGCAGAATAATGGTGCCACGCGTAATCGACGAATTCGAAGCCGGGCTATTGGCATATATTCGCCGCACGTACACGCCATCCACATGCTCCAGACCCAGTGCCTGAGCAATCTGCGGTGTGAAGGTGATTACCTCCATTCCCAGCCAGGTTTCCAGCTCGAAATCGTCGCGGGTCTCCGTTCCGGCCAGGAAGGTGTCACGGTCTCCTATAATGGTCTGAAGCAACAATCGTTCCCCATTACGGAACACTTCTATCGGCACCGTCTGTCCCTCACGTATCGTCGACACGAGCACAGTAAACTGGCCCACATTCTCAACGACTTTGCCGTTGAACGACGCGATCACATCCCCGTCGCGGAGCCCGGCCCGCTGGGCCGGTGAATTGGTGAACACCGAATCGATTACCACTCCGTACACGGCGTCCATTCCCTGACGGCGTGCCTCACGCTCGGAGACATTCCCGCCAATATAGACCCCCAGCCAACCACGGCTGGCCCGGCCGGACGATATCAAGTCGGGTACAATGGCCCGCGCTATATTGATTGGTATCGCGAATCCAATCCCCACCGAGGAGCCCGTCGGACTGGAAATCGCCGCGTTGACGCCAATACACTCGCCGCGCAGATTCAGCAACGGTCCCCCGGAATTGCCAGGGTTGATCGAAGCATCTGTCTGTATGTAATTCTGGTACCGTGGCGTATCGGAGCCGAACCGGAGATTACTGCGGCCCTTGGCCGAAATCACGCCCACGGTCACTGTACGGTCCAGACCCTGCTGTGGAAAGGGATTCCCGATAGCAATCGCCCAGTCGCCGACCCGAATTGAGTCGGAATTGCCGAACGGAATGGCGACAATCTCCTCCTCGGGCTCAATCTTCAAGACAGCCAGGTCAGTATGGGGGTCGGCGCCAACCAATACGGCGTCGTAGGCATATCCGGTCGATGTTCGCACTACCAGCTCCTCGCCGTCGGCGATCACGTGATAGTTCGTCAGCACGTATCCATCGGAGCGGAAGAAAAAACCGGAGCCGTTGGAAGTGTTCGTCTCGCGGTGCCACCAGGGGAGACCTTCATCGCGGGCCTTGGCCGAAATATTCACGACCGCGTCCTGGATCGACTGCACCACCGACACAAATGGCGATTGCAACTCACCATCGACCTCCACCACCGGATACGAGCTGCCCTGCGAGGCACTCGTCGTCGGTGATTGAGCGACACTGGACGGGGAAAGATCCAGGTTAGATGCGACTAGAACCCCTATGAGCACTCCCGCCAAGGCAAAAACGACCACGGCCAGCGCACCTGACGCCGTGCGTTTCTTGGAATGCGGAGGGGACGAGGGAAAGTAGCGGTCTGCCAAGCCTGCTTTGTCCTCCAGAAGTTAAAGCCTCGAATAATACGCAAATCGGGCGGCTATGTCAATAGTTTTTACGTATGCCCGACCCTATCTTGATAACGCTTACTTCGCATATTTGATTCAAAGAAATCGCTCTGAACCGGATATTATGACAATGAACTCTCATAGCGTTGCCTCCCTGTCAGTTCTGATTGGCTATGTTATTGACATTTAGGCCGAAACGGTCTACCTTCCAGACGCAATGGCATCACCGTTTATGATGAAAAAGCAAGTTATAGAAACCGCCCGCTGGCTCTGGGAACAGAAACTGGTCGTGGGGACCGATGGTAACCTCTCGGTCAGGCTCGATGACGACCGCATTCTGGTTACCCCCAGCGGCCTGGCCAAGGGCCGGCTCTCGCCGGACGACCTGGTGCTGGTCGACCAGAACGGCAAGCACTTGCAGGGTAAGAATAAAGCCTCCTCAGAACTGGCCATGCACCTGGCGGTCTATCGAGAGCGATCGGATGTTACGGCCTGCGTTCATTCCCACGCGCCATTCGCGACAGCATTTGCCGTAGCCGGAGTCCACCTGGCCGAGGATGTCCTGCCCGAAGTCGTGGTCGGCGTCGGCGGTATCCCGTTGACCGACTACGCCCCGCCCGGTACCAACGCGATTCCGAAAGTCCTCGAGCCACTTCTGGAGAGCAACAACGCCTTCCTCTTGCGAAACCACGGCCTGCTTACCATTGGCCGTACCCTCGAGGAGGCCTACAACCGCCATGAAACCGTCGAACACTACGCCCGAATAGTCCATCTCGCCCGTCAGCTCGGCAATGTCGAGAGTATCCCTTCCGAGGACTTCCAGCGTCTGGCCAAAATGCGCCAGAAACTCGATGAAGCCTGGGGAAAGAATCAGTAAGAGGTAGAATCCATGCTCGTTAAGCGAGTGGTGGTCGAAAAGGCCAACCGCCTGTATCAAGTCCCGCCCGAAGTCGACTCGCTTCTTCGCCTCACGCGCAAGCGCGAACGAACCCACCCTCGCAAGGGAGACCTTATCGATCTGGCCACATTCACCTGGCCGGTCTCTGAACTGGATCTCGATAGCGGCTCGGCCGACTTCACGGCCAGCAGTCACGACCAACTCCAGGATCTCAAGGTACGGGCTGCCGAATGGGTTCAGAAACGTTCGGGTATCAGGATAGACCCGGACAAGGAGATCTTTATCGGCGCCGGCATTTCCCAGATGGCTATACTGCTGAGCCTGGCATTCATTGACCACGGCGATGTCGGCTTTGTACCTGAGCTTGGCCTGCCACTCTACCGCCGGGCTGTCGCCGCCTGCGGGGGAGAGACCGTCAGCTACGGGATCAACAGCCGTGACGGCTGGTCCATTGGCCTGGATCGCCTTAATACGGGTCTCGGTCGAGTAGCTCGACTCATGTTTATCAACAGCCCCCACAATCCCACCGGACTCGCCCTTGATAGCGGTAATCTGGACGAACTCGTCTGGATGGCAAGTCGATCCCACGTTGCTTTGATCAACGATGCTGCCTACGCCGACCTTTCCGAGCCCCGCACGCCGTCGCTGATGAGCGCCACGGGAGCCAAGAAGGTTGGAGTAGAACTCTACTCGTTCGCGTACAATTTCGGGCTTCCCAGCGTGCCGCTGGGCTTCATGGCCGGCCATCGCGATATTATCAATGGCGTCAAGCAGGCCGCCCGTTTGCTCCCACCGTACCTGCCTGCCTCGCTCGTGGCTGCGGCGAGTCGAGCCATTGAGAACTATCCCCAGCCCACTCTGCTCACAGTCCGTGACGGAGTCAGTCAGGCACGTGAATCCATATCGCCGCTGCTCGAGAAGTTGAACCTCCAGCCAGTCGGCGAGCCAAACATACCGTTCGCCTGGGCCAAAGTCGATCCACGTAGCGATGCCACCCGGACCGTCGATCGCATCTACCGCCGCTGGCGGATTCAGACTATCCCGGGAACCGTCTTCGGCGACATTGGCGAGCAGTTCGTCCGCTTGTCTCTCACAGTCACCCCGGATACCATAGACCAGGCTCTGACACGCCTGAACAAGCGCCCCCCTCGTCGCAAGCGGAGGACCTCGTGAACGACTCATCCATCGACAAAGTCCGCCTGGTCGGTATGAGCTTCTATGGTTACCATGGTGTCACCGCCGCCGAAAAGGAGACCGGCCGCATGTTCGAGATCGATTGCGAGATGACAGTCGATCTGGCTGGCGCTGGACGATCCGATCGACTGGCCGATACAGTAGACTATGAGAAGGTTTTCAGGCTGATTAAGGAAACAGTCGAGGGCAAAGCTTTCAGCTTGCTGGAAGGACTGGCCCAACGGCTCGCGGCGCGCCTGATCAAGTCCTTCGAGGTCGACTCGGTCACCCTGCGTGTCCGAAAGATGAACCCGCCAATCGCAGGGCACATTCGCCATGTCGAGGTGGAATTGACGCGCCGCAAGGACCAGATCGCCTGAGTACCGTTTAACCGGAATCTCAACAGAACAGGCATTCACAATGGCAGAGACAGTCTACATTCTTCTCGGATCCAACCTCGGTGACCGCGAACGCAACATGGAAAAAGCTGTCGAGCAGCTTTCCGCCATCCCCGGACTGGAAATGGTCGCCGCTTCATCAATCTACCTGACCGAAGCCGAAGGTATGGACGATGACGCTCCCGCTTTCCTCAACCAGGTTATCAAAGCTGACTATGACTATCTGCCCAACGAGCTCCTCGGAGCCCTCGAACTCATCGAGAAGCGCCTTGGACGCATCGGCAAAGGGCTGATGCAACCGAGAACTATTGACCTTGACATTCTCCTGTTCGGCGATCAGATTATAGAAACCGAGCAACTCTCGGTCCCTCATCGGGAGCTGCTAAACCGGGCATTCGCCATGGTACCGCTGCTGCAAATCGATCCTGACATCGTGCATCCGGTCACCAAGCGGCCCGTCGCCGAATTTCTGGAGGAGAACGAGGCGCAAAGCGTCTTGATGTTCAAGGACTATGTCGCCCGACACATATGAGCCGAATTACATAGCCGTCGAAGGTGTTATCGGCGTCGGCAAAACATCGTTCGCCCAGTTGCTGGCCGAGCGACTCGATGCCGACCTGGTGACCGAAGAAGTATTCGAGAATCCCTTCCTGCGCGACTTCTATAAGAACCGTCGACGGTATGCCTTCTCATGCCAACTCTACTTCCTGCTTTCGCGCTTCCGTCAGCAGCAGGATCTCATGGTCCGTGATCTGTTTGCCCAGCGAATTGTCAGCGACTACCTGTTTGCCAAAGACCTCATTTTCGCCCAGGTCAACCTTTCGGAGCGAGAGCTGGCCCTCTATGAGAAGATTGCGCCGGTGCTCTCGCGTGACATTCCGCGCCCGGACCTGGCCATCTACCTGCAGGCTTCAACACCCGTACTCATGGAGCGCATCCGCAGTCGCAACCTGGCCTTTGAAAAGCCAATCGATGAAGACTACATCACCATGCTCAACCAGGCCTACGACTACTACTTCTTCAATTACACGGAAACCCCGCTCTTGGTGGTCAAGACCGATGATATCGATTTTGTCAACAACCCGGAGCATTTCGATGATCTGATCAGCCAGCTGAAACAGCCTGTCTCGGGCAAGAAGTACTATTCACCAGCCGGCGATCTGACCGCGAATTAGGATATATGTCACATACCCCCAAGACCAAACGCGTTACCATCTCCTCCCTCTACAAGAAGAAGCAGGAGAACAAGAAGATCAGCATCCTTACGGCCTATGACTATTTCATGGCCTCGCTTCTCGATCAAGCCGGCCTCGACTGCCTGCTGGTTGGTGACAGCGCCGCCAATGTCATCCACGGCCACACGTCGACTCTGGCCGCAACCATGGATATGATGCTGCTGCACACCGCTGCCGTCAGCAGGGGGACCCAACGGGCCATGGTCATTGCCGATATGCCCTTCCTCTCGTTCCAGACTTCCGCTGAGGATGCGATCCGCAATGCCGGTCTGTTCCTCCGCGATGGTGGCGCCCACGCCGTCAAAATGGAGGGTGGCCTGGAGATGATCCCGACTATCAAGCGTGTGATCGAATCCGGCATTCCGGTTATGGGCCATATTGGGCTTACCCCGCAATCCATCAATCGCTTCGGTGGCCCCCGCGTGCAGGGGCGCGATGCCTACTCCGCGGATTACCTCAAGGAATCAGCCCTGGCACTGGAAGACGCAGGCTGTTTTGCCTGTGTACTGGAGCTCGTCCGCACCGACGTGGCCAAAGACGTTACCGACTCACTCAAGACCATGGCCACAATCGGTATCGGCGCCGGCCCGTACTGCGACGGTCAGGTGCTCGTCGTCAA
>WJKG01000460.1 GCA_014729205.1 candidate division GN15 bacterium
ACCTGATAGATGATGGTCAGCAGGCCTTTGTCCTTGTCCAAACCGGCAATAGACATTGGGACGCGTTCGCCGTGCTCGTCAACGCGGACAATAACGAACTGTCCCGCTTCGGCTTTGGCCACCAGGCGGGGTACCTCGACGAGCATCTTCCAGTTGAGGGGACCAATTTGTTGATTTTCTACGACTTTCGCCATCATTCCTCCGTTGTCTGTTTTGACACGTCAGATGATAGCAAGTATGCCCCAAAAATCAAGGCAATTCTCCCTTTTCCGGCGGGCCCAGCCCTCCCGGATGACTGCCCTGCAATGGCTGTGAGACGAGCAAAGCGATGTTAGAACTTCACAGGCTGGTTCGGTGTTACGCACATGGCAACCAACTCGATTCACCGCCGCGCTGTGCAAGGGCGTCCAAGGCCCGATCACTCCGCGTGCCTGGGCTCCAGGAAAGCGGACAAAACTGGCGTTTTTGGCGTCAATCTGGCCTTGAATTCTGATTTTAAAGCATTATCTTGGGCCGGATTTTGAACGGTCTGAAATGAACAGGAGTACGGCTATGGCGAATGCAAACGTTATGAACACCTCGCGTCTGGGCTACAGTGAGCTCCCGGACGATACCATTTACAGCTACGAGGGCACATACGGTGCCCATCACTACGGCCGCCAGAACATTGTCGTTCGCAAGGCGCTCGGTGCATGGCTTTACACCGAAGACGGCAAGAAATACCTGGACTGCCTGGCCGCCTACTCCGCAGCCAACCAGGGGCACCACCACCCGAAGATCGTACAGGCGGTCACCCAGGCACTTCAGGGAAGCTATGGCTCGGTGATTTCGAATGTCATGTACACTGATTCGCTCGCCGTTTTCCTTAAGAAGCTGGCCACCCTTGTTCCGCAACTGGGCCCTCGGTTCGGCGACAATGGCAACAAAGTGCTGCCCAAGAACGGTGGCGTAGAGTCAGTCGAAACCGCAATCAAGGCGGCTCGCTATTTCGGCTACAAGCACAAGGGTATCGAGGACGGCAAGCAGGAGATCATCGTCTTTGACAATAACTTCCACGGCCGCATGATCACCATCGTGTCGTTCTCCACGAGTGAGAAGTACCGCAAGGGATTCGGTCCCCTCACCCCCGGCTTTATCTCCTGTGAGTTTGGCAACATTGACCAGGTCAAAAAGGCTATCAACAAGAATACGTGTGCGGTTCTTATCGAGCCCGCCCAGGGCGAAGGTGGTATGTACCACCCGCGTGCCGGGTTCCTCAAGGAACTGCGCCAGGTGTGCGACGACAACGACCTGCTGCTGCTGTTCGATGAGATCCAGGTTGGCCTCGGGCGCTCCGGCAAGATGTTCTACATGGAGCATGAGGATGTCGTCCCCGATGGCGTCATACTGGGCAAGGCGCTCTCCGGCGGCGTGGTACCGCTCTCCTGCTACGTTACCAACCAGCAGTTGATGGATATGGTCTTCACGCCGGGTACCGATGGCTCCACGTTTGGCGGCTACCCACTCGCCTGTGTGGCCGGTTGTGCCGCCCTCGATGTTCTGGTCGAGGAAAAGCTGCCTGACAACTCAGCCAAAGTAGGTGCCTACCTTCTGGACAAACTGAAGAAAGAGCTGGCCGACTCGCCGCACGTCAAGGAGATTCGCGGCAAGGGCTTGTTCATCGGTGTCGAGGTCAACAACGGCGACGCCATGCACTACTGCCGCCAGATGCTGGATCACGGCATGCTGACCAATGACAGCCACGGCCACACCATCCGTATCTCCCCGCCGCTGATCATTGGCGAGAGCGAGGCGGACCTGATTGTCGAGGGTCTAAAGGCAGTGCTCAAGTAAGTACGACTCGATTCGACGTAATAACGAGGCGATCTCCCGCGCGGGGATCGCCTTTTCGTTTTTGACTTACGCCGGCGGCTTGTTGAGGCGGGAACGGCGCCGGGTCCCCAGGTAAATGGCACCAAGCGTTATTGCAGCGCCCAGAAGCTGCAGCGGCAGCAGTTCTTCATTTAGCAAGTAGACCCCCCAAATGGTCGCCAGCACTGGCTGAAGCAACAACACCAGCCCACCGGTAGCGCCGGGAAGCCTTGGCAGTGAGCGCGAAATGATTATCCAGCCTCCTGCCTGCGCCACCAGTGCCAGCGCCACCACCCAGAGCATGTCAGGATGTGTACCGGGCCAGATGCGGTCCGGTTCGGTGATCAATGACGCCGGAAACAGGAACACGGCGCTGAATAAGGATGTCCATGCCATGAACGTCACCGGCTCTGGACGAGAGTGCCGCGCGCCTGCCATGCGAACGGTGAGCAGATAATTGGCGTACGCAACACCGGTCAGCAGGCCGTAGATGATGCCCTGGATGTAAGTGGTAGTGAAGTGCAGTTCGCTGCCCACACCAACAAGTAGCACGACGCCGATGAACCCAGTAATGGCGGCTATGAAGAAGCGACCGGTGAGCTTTTCCTTGAAAAACAAAAAGCTGAGCACTGCAGTGGCGAAGACCTGGGTGTTACCCAAAATGGTGGCCATACCAGCACCGGCGTAGATGATCGAGCGGTGCCAGACAAACAAATCAATGAAAAAGATGAAGCCGGCCAGCAGCGTAAAGCGGAAGATCGGTCTGGGCAACGTCAGCGGCCGGCCCATCAACCGGGCCAGCAGGAACAGTGCCCCCGAACCGATCAGGGTACGCCAAAAGGCAATGGCGGTGGGGCCCAGCAATGCCTGGTCAATCATCTTGACAAAGATGGGCGCAAAACTGATAAATATCGCGCCGAGCAGTAGCGCCAGCAGCGGTCCGCGCTCAACATCTAACACGGGGGTCTGTTGTCTGGTGTCCGACATGGGCCCCAAGATAGGCATTACCCCCGTGGTTGGGCCAGTTCAATTCGGATTAGTTTTGTCTTTAGAGCAATTGCTGATCTAGTACTCTTGCCAGTGGTAATCAGCCGAGACTATAAGTGCCACCAGTGTCCAGGAAAGCACCAGCGATGTACCACCATAGCTGAGGAATGGCAACGCCAGACCGGTCACGGGCATGAAACCGAGCGTCATACCGATATTGACAAAAAACTGAAAGAGCAGAATGAAGGTGGCGCCCATGACGACATTCGAGGCGAAGGTGGACCGGCAGCGGGCCGCAATGTGAACGGCACGATAGAAGATGAACCCGAACAGCGCCACCACCAATAGCGATCCCCACAGCCCGAACTCCTCCCCCAGCACACTGAAAATGAAGTCGGTGTGGCGCTCAGGAAGAAAATCCAGTCGTGTTTGTGATCCCTCCAGAAACCCTTTGCCCCATATACCGCCAGACCCAATGGCGATTTTCGACTGGATAATCTGATACCCTGCCCCACGCGGGTCCATACCGGGATCGAGGAAGGTGAGAATGCGCGCCTTCTGGTAGTCCGCCATGCGGTTCCATATGAATGGCGTTATCATCCCGAACGCAAGGTTCGCCACCACCGTCAGGAAGCTGAACGCAGCCCCGGGCCGAAACAGGAAGATCACGACCAGGAGCACCAGGAAGTATACTGCCCAGGCGAGCCAGTGGGAAGCGGCCACCAGCGAGAACAGGGGCGACACAATCAGCAGCATGTAGATCGGTGAGAGGCCCGACCAGAACCACAGGCCAAACAGAATGACGGGAAACACGACCGCCGTACCCAGATCCGGCTGTTTGAGAATCAGGGCCATGGGTACAAGGACGATCAATGTGGAAACGGCGAGCCGTCGCTTGGAAGCAACCGGGAGTTTGGAGTATGCGAAATACCGTGAGAGCGCGAACAACACTGCCAGCTTGGCGATGTCCGAAGGCGCAAGGTTGACTGGTCCGAACTGGAAGAACCGAGTCGCCGCGCCGGCCCGCGAGCCACCGAAAAAGAGCACGGCAATGAGCAGTACGATGGCAATGCCATAGAGCAAATACGTTACGAAATCAAAAAATCGCAGGGGTATGTGAAGCACCAGAGCGAATACGATCATGGCCACACCCAGCCACATAAACTGGCGCTCCCAGTACATCCGAGTGTAGTCGCTGTCGGCATGGTACTGCGCCGACATGATCAGCAGTATGCCAATCAGCGACAGCAGCAACACAGCGCCCACCAGTTTCCAATCCAGCTCACGGTACTTGAGCATGGTCAGTTCACCTCCGTAGGGGCCGTCTGGTCGCTGGCGGCGATATTCTGTTTTTGACGCTCCTGGCGCTTCTCCATGTAGGTGCGAATGACATGCCCGACAACCGGCGCAGCCACAACGGAACCATCGCCGGCGTTCTCAATGATAGCCGCCACCACGATCTCGGGCCGCTCCAGCGGTGCCACACCCACAAACAACGAATGATTCTCACCGTGCGGGTTCTGAGCGGTGCCGGTCTTGCCACCGATTGAATACTGCTTATTGCGAAGGCGACGTGCCGTGCCATGTTCACCCTCCACGACGCGCCGGAGTCCATCAAGTAACACCTCCATCGTTCGTTCGGAGAAGGGCATCTTGAACACGACCTCGGGAGCCTTGGTGATCTCTTCCCCGCTTGGATGCGAGATCTTGCGAATAATATGCGGCCGGTACACATTGCCGTTGTTGGCCAATCCACAGAAAAACTGGGCCAACTGCAGGGGTGTGACCAGGATCTCACCCTGTCCGATAGCATTGTTCAGGACCAGCGCTCGAGTCCATTTGTTGCGACCATAGCGCTCATCGTAGTATTCGCTATTCGGGTTGAGACCGGGTGACTCATTTGGCAGATCAACATTGGTCAGGTGGCCGAATCCGCAGCGATCATAGTAGTCGGCGAGCAGATCTATTCCCAGCTTGAGCCCTACCTGATACAGGTAAACATCGCATGACTGCTCCAGAGCCCCCGCCGGCTGCAGGACACCGTGA
The DNA here is from genome assembly GCA_014729205.1 of candidate division GN15 bacterium. Classification (GTDB taxonomy): domain Bacteria; phylum Zixibacteria; class MSB-5A5; order GN15; family FEB-12; genus WJKG01. The sequence continues at coordinate 4,885 of WJKG01000460.1, forward strand.
CCATCATGGTCCCAGCACCGAAAATACCGGTTGCCGAACTGCATGCCACCGTAGCACGGTTTCAACGTCGTGCTGGGGGTGAGAAGCCCCTCCTCGATGGCGGCACCAATGGCAACAAATTTGACAGTCGAGCCGGGCGGATACAGCCCATTGAGTGGTCGGTTGAGCAACGGGTGGGTCGTATCGGTAGAGATCTCCTGCCAGAGGCTTTCGGGGACTACCGATGAAAAGATGTTGGGATCGTAGCCCGGATACGACGTCATGGCCAGAATCTCCCCATTGCGCGGATCTATAGCCACCACCGCACCGCAGCAGAAAGTATCAAGCACGGCCACACAGGCCTTTTGCAGGTCGATATCGATGGTAAGCGTCAGGTCCGAGCCGGGAACAGCCGGGGTCCACTTGCGCCCCTCGTACGGTCCCAGGATGTGTCCCGATGCAGAGACCTCGATATAGGCGGTACCCTCACGTCCACGGAGCAATGGGTCAAACAGGCGCTCCAGTCCCTTCTTGCCGATCATCGATCCCAACCGATAGCGAGCATCGGGGTTGGCGGCCATTTCTTCCTCGGAGACTTCGCCCACATACCCTGTGAACGATTCGGCACCCAGGCTGTCGGCATAGCGGCGCACGCGTTCCATCTGATACGAAACACCAGGAAAGCGACGGTTCTGCTCCTCCAGAATCGCCAGCGAAGTAAACGGAATATCTCGCTTGACCGGTGATGGCTGATAGCGGCTAACCATGTTCTTGCGGATTCGCTGCCGTACCTGGCCGGTATCCAGGTCGAGCAGTCCGGCCAGAGCGGGTACTGTAACACCCTTGACTTCCTCGGCCGGAACGACACTGACCGTATACGAGGCGCGGTTGTCAATAATGACTCGCCCGTCCCGATCGTACACGATACCCCGTCGCGGGATGATCGGCTGGACACGGATTCGATTGCTCTCGGACTGTTCCTCGAGTTCGGAATGCTCCAGCACCTGTAGCCGGAACAAGCCGATCACCAGAAAGAGGATCATGCCGGAGACGAGCAGCAGGGCAACCGCTACCCGGCTGTCGCGTGATAGTTTAAAGCGCTCCATGGTCAGTACCGGATCAGAATACCGAGCGAACACGCTCGCGTGTTATGCGGCCCTCTTTAATCGTGAAGAAGAGCCACGCAATTACCGCAGTGTAAACCGCCCCCGTCAATGCCTGCGACCATATCAGGTGGAAGACGCCGGTGGACGTTTCGATGAGTACCAAGAAGATGTTGTGCACCAGCACCCCACCGAGTACGAAGAGTTCCTTTGAGTATGAGGCCTCCAGATTGAGTCGTTCGCGCACCTGATAACCGACTATTCCCAGCAAGGCCAGGAACAGCGCGTGCCAGCCCATAATCGATGGTGCCCCGACTGCCAGTACCAGCCCGACAACGAACCCGAACCAGGCCGCGGTAACTTCGGACTTGAACAGAGCAACGAGCAGGACTACCATCGCCGAGAGGTTGATCGCCGCGCCGAAAATGCTGGTCAGATCCTTGAACATAACCTGCCACGCGGCAATCAACAGAGCATAGAGGATGTACGGCACGACACGGATCATGGCCCCTCCGGCTTCAGCAGGAACACTTCCTCGACCGTATTGAAATTCACCGAGGCCTTGAGGTCCACTTCGCAAAAGGGCTCTTCGGCGGGACGAATCACCGTCACAACCTCGCCCACGGTCAGTCCGGCGGGATACACACCGCCCAGACCTGAAGAAACAACACGGTCTCCGGGCTTTATACTACCATCGACAGGGAAATTGTCCAGGATGAGTCCGCTCCCGGGGAGAAACTTGACTATTCCCATCTCCCGGCCGGGTATCACTCGCGCTGCGACGCGGTTGGCCGGGTCGGTGAGGTACTGGATCTCGGCATAGCCGGGCATCACGTGAACGACTCTTCCTACCAGGCCCGATTGGTTGATCAATGGCTGGTCAACGAAAACAGAATCGGCCGCTCCCCGGTTGATAACCGCCCCCACCGAGGCCTGCTCTCCCACAATAGCAACTACTTCAGCGGGTACCAGCGAATATCCCGGAGGCGGCTCAAAGCCAAGGGCTTGTCTGAGTCGTTCGTTCTCACGAGCAGCCGATTCCAGCAGCGATACCTTCATGCGCGCATCGACAAGCTGCTGTTGCAGGCGGGCATTCTCCTGTGAGACGCCGACCATATCGGCGATATAGTCTCTTATGCTGAAGAAGGGATAATACAGACTGGACAGCAGTCCCTCGGAAACATAGCGAGAGACTGATGCGCCGGTAATAATCAATACCAGCGACAGACAGACGATGACGGCCAGGTGAACATTGCGCCAGTTGTTCGAGGAATGGCTGGGCAATCCCTTTCTACCTCATACGGCATCCGTGCCGCGACCGAAGGTGAATTACTCTACGTTATCAATAAGCGCCAGCACATCGCCGGGCGAGCCGGCCTGCATCAGCTTCTGCCGGTTCTCTTCGGACTTCATCAAGTACGACAGCCGAGCCATCACATTCAAGTGAGCGCCGATGGCATCCTCCGGAGCCGCGATCAAGAAGAACAGATTGACCGGCTTGTGGTCCATAGCATCAAAGTCGATACCTTCTTCACTTCGTCCATGGGCAATGACAATGCCCTTGACCGCTTTGGTCTTGGCATGCGGGAAGGCAACGCCATAGCCAACACCGGTAGTAACCAACTCTTCACGTTCGCGAATGTCGGCCAGCAACTGGTCACGGTCTTTGACCATATTCGAGGACGAGACGAGATCAACGAGCTCTTCGATAACATCGTCTTTGGTCTTGGATTTCAGGGCGAAAGATATCAGGGTTTCATCACAGAATTTCGACAGCTTCATACTCGCACTCAAGTCCTATATCTTTTCGGTTTCATCCATCAACAGTACCGGGATACCATCGTTGATCTTGAAGGCTACCTGGTGATTGGTGCAAACCAGACGGTTCACCTTCTCGTCGTACTCGAGCTTCTGCTTGCACTGGGGGCATACCAGTATGTCTACAAGCCGCTGCGGCAGACGTTGGTCCTGGGCATTATTGCTCATCATACTCCCCCATGACACGATATTTCTGAAGTCGTTCATCCAGAAGCTGATCGACCGGCAGCTCTCTCAGTTCGTCAAGCGCGGCCACCAACTCCTTCTTAACCATCTCCGCGGCGCGTTGCGGATCCGTGTGCGCGCCCGACGGCGGCTCCGGTATCACCGTATCGATGATCTCCAAATCCACTAAATCGCTGGAAACCACCTTGAGCGCCTCGGCCGCTTCCGGTGCATGGGCATTGTCGCGCCAGAGAATAGCCGCGCAGCCCTCCGGAGATATCACGGAATACCAGGAGAATTCCAGCATCATCACTCGATCGCCGACGCCGATTCCCAGCGCACCGCCGGAGGCGCCCTCGCCGATGATGATCACAACAATCGGCACCTTCAGTGTGAACATCTCGCGGATGGTCCGGGCAATCGCCTCGGCCTGGCCGCGTTCCTCTGCTCCGATCCCGGGAAACGCACCGGGGGTGTCAATCAGGATGACGATAGGCACATCGAACTTCTCGGCCAGTCGGAACAACCGCAGCGCCTTGCGGTATCCCTCGGGATGGGCCATGCCGAAATTGCGATACAGCTTCTGCTTCGTATCGCGACCCTTCTGCTGCCCGACCACCATCACCGGCTTGCCGTCGAGATTGGCAAAACCACCCACCATCGCGGGGTCATCGGCATAGCCGCGGTCGCCGTGCAATTCGACGAAATCGGTCATAATCATGCGGACATAGTCCAGCGTGTAAGGTCGCTTGGGATGCCGTGAAAGCTGCACCTTCTGCCAACGAGTGAGATTGGAGTAGATCTCCTCGCGCAGCTTCTCGAGCTTCTTCTGCAGCGACACGATCTCACCATCGAGCTGAATACTCTCCCCGACCGAGAAATCCTTCATGTCGGAGATCTTCTTTTCCAGCTCGACTATCGGGCGCTCAAATTCCAGTACCGGTCCGTCACTCATAATTCGTTACCACAATAGCTTAGAGCCTGCCCGCCGAGTCTCGTTCCCGACGCGCTTTGGCAGTGCTGATAAAAATATAGAATATAGTCAAAACCACAACCATAAAAACAAGCAGGAAGCCAAAGACAATCAGACGGTTCCAATAGTACGCGGCCAGCGCAAAACCGCCAAAGACCAGCTGCAGGACGTAAAACACCAGAATCACCTGCCCGCGCGACAGGCCCAGTACACTCAAATAGTGAAAAAGATGTCGTCGATCCGCCTTATACACTTTGCGCCCGCTCGCCAGCCGGCGAATTGTGGAGGACAACGTCTCGAGTATTGGCACTCCAAGCGCCAGTAACGGCAGATACAGGGCCGCCACCGCGTATGACTTCACCGATACTGATAGCGAGAAAACGGCGAAATAAAACCCAAGCTGCATTGCCCCGCTGTCACCAAGGAATATACGCGCCGGGGGGCGATTGTAGTAGAGAAACACCAACAGGAATCCAACCATCGCCGTCACGAACGCCAGCCACCCGCCGGCATCGTATAACTGGCCCAGGAACAACAATGTCACAGCTCCGATCAGCGACACCCCACCGGCCAGAGCATCGAGACCGTCGATGATGTTGATCGCATTGGTCAGACCGACCACCCAGAGGACCGTAATAAAGAGCGACCAGTTACCAATCGCCAGACTTCCCCAGGGCGTCGATAGCAACTCCACGCGCACTCCGCCCGTATAGACCAGAAGCGCCGCCGCCACCTGAGCCAGAAGCTTGGTTCCGGCCGATAGCGGCTTGAGATCATCGGAGAGTCCCACCAGCACAATGATCAAAGCTGCAGCGAAGATATACGGCCACGATGAGCCCAGATCCGTAAATGTCGCCGGGTAGAGTAGTCCCCCCACTGCTATCGCAATCCATACCGACACGAATAACGCCAGCCCACCCAAAAACGGTGTTGGATACCCGTGGCGCTTGTGCTGGTGCGGCTGGTCCAGAAGAGCGTAGCGGTGGCCCAGGCGAATGAGCCACGGAAGAGAGACCAGCGCAACAACGAACGCCACGGCAGCCGTTATGATCATCGTCATATAGCTCATATTCTACTCATTGGCCTTTACCAATTCCACTAACGCTCGTACCACGAAATTGACCGCCAACAAAAACGGCAACAGAACAACGGTGAACCCGTTGGGATAGTGCTTGAGGAAATACTGCAAGACCGACCGATGATGATACCAGTTGCGCCGAAGCGCCCCGGCTGTACTTCCCCTGCCCCAGTGGTGGACTCCGCCCGCATCCGGCACGAACAGGTTGACGTATCCCGCCTGCTGCAGCCTGGCGCAAAGATCGGTGTCCTCCATGTACATGAAGAACCGCTCATCGAACCCGCGGACCTGCTCGAACGCCAAGCGGCGCAGCATTAACACTGTACCGGCCACTGCCGGTACTTCCGTCGTCACCGCCACGTCGGGCAACGTATACACCCGGGTCTGGCCCAACAACCGGCCGAGCATCGAACCGCGAGAGAACAGGATGTTACCCGGAGTGGGCAACCGTCGGCAAGTGGCCTGAAAGCTCCCGTCGGGATACCGCAATCTGGCACCAACTGCCCCTGCTTTGGGATGATCCACCGTTGCCCCATACAATGTGTAGACGGCTTTATCATCGAGCAGCACATCCGGATTAAGGAACAGGATGGTGTCTTTAGTACCGCGTGTCACGCCCTGGTTGGCCCCCGTAGCAAAGCCGCGGTTGGTTTCGTTGCGTAGAATGACCACGTGCTCCAATGGCACCAGGTCTTCTTCGGACGGAGCCCGGTCGGACGCATTATCGACCACGATTACTTCATTGTCGGTATTGCCCAGTGCTGTTGCAAGATGATGTGCGCACGAGGGCAGGTACTGCTCGGAGTTGTGGGTGACAATGATGACTGAAATGCTGGGGTCGGCCACTCTGCCTTCCGCCTAATTGAGTTTCCCGAAGATTGCCTTCAGGCGGAGCCACCAGACCATCCAGATCGCCTCGCGCACAATCTTCTTGGACATCTTGGACTTGCCCGCCATGCGATCGACAAAGACAATCGGGATTTCCTTGAACGAGTAACCGTGCTGCGCCGCGCGCAAAGACATCTCGATCTGGAACGAGTAGCCGCTGGAGTTCACTTTGTCCAGACTTATCGCCTCCAGCACTTCGCGCCGCCAGCACTTGAAACCGCCCGTAGCATCGCGGAGTGGCAGACCGGTAACGATGCGGGTGTAGACATTGGCATAATACGAAAGCAGCAGGCGGGTCATGGGCCAGTTGATGACATTCACACCGGATATGTAGCGCGAGCCAATAACCACATCGTATTCCTTGATCTCGCGCAGGAAGTCACGGATATACTCCGGGCCGTGCGAGAAATCGGCATCCATCTGCATGATATAATCATAACCGTGTTCGATTGCCCACCTGAAGCCGGCAATGTAGGCTTGTCCGAGGCCCTCCTTCTTCTCGCGATGCAACACGTGGACACTTGACTCCGCCTGCGAGAGCTTGTCGGCGAGCTGCCCGGTACCATCGGGGGAATTGTCGTCGACTACAAGGACGTTGATACGTGGATCGAGGGGAAGCACGGCATGAACGATCTTTTCGATGTTCTCCCGCTCATTATAGGTCGGGAAGATAATCAGGACGCGCTGTGTATGCGCCATCAATCGGCCTCTTGCATCTCTTGTTGTTTCGACTGTGACCAGTGACGCCACCCAAAGAAAGCGAACACTCCCAGCAAGTACAGGAATGTCAGTATCGTCGCCAGCCGGCCCGCCTGATAGCGACCCGATTCAAACTGGAATACCACCTTATGTGTTCCCGCCGGCACCGGTACCGCGCGGAACGAACCATAGGCCCGCATCTGCGACGCAGGCTCACCATCGATTGACAC
>WJKG01000461.1 GCA_014729205.1 candidate division GN15 bacterium
CTCTAATACCTTTCTTGGTGATTACTTTTGTTCTGACGTGGGGTATAATAGCCCTCTATATAGTTCTTCCGGATCTGATGGAATCAGTCTTCGGACAATTGACTGGCAATCACCCACTCTTCTTTCTCGCCGTGTACTCACCGGCTATCGCCGCCTTTTCAATAATACTTCGCCGGACCGGAACCAGTGGGTTGCGAAGGTACCTTACCCGGCTGTTGCTGTGGCGCTGTTCGCCCTACTGGTACGCCTTCTTGCTTGTTGGACTTCCCCTGGTCTTTTACGGCGGCGCGGCATGGAAAGGAACGCTCTACTCAGATCCGTTTCCGTTTTCTTCCGTCGGCACTCTCTCAACAGCGCTGATACTGAGCGTCATCAAAGGACCCATTGAGGAGTTCGGTTGGCGGGGATTCGCACAACCTCTGCTGCAACGAAAACTGGCTCCTTTATGGGTAGCCCTGATCATCGGTATCGTGTGGGGGTTTTGGCATCTGCCGGCATTCTTACTCAGCGGGACCCAGCAGAGTGCCTGGTCGTTCTCTGCCTTCTTCATTGGTACCATTGCAATCAGCCTGATCATGACTCCGTTATACAACGCATCGCGCGGTAGTATACTCCTGGCGGCTTTCATGCATTTCCAGCTCATGAACCCGATTTGGCCCGATGCCCAGCCGTACGATACATATATCCTGATTGTAGTCGCCGTGATCGTGGTTGCTCTGAACTGGAAGACGATGTTTAGCAGGGTTGGCTCTGTGACTCAGGTCATTCCTGATGCAGCAGGCGGCACGACCATTGGTGGTCACTGATCGGCAACTGATATGAACGACAGCAACTCCGCAAGCGGAACCACCGGCAATGCAGCAACCAGATCACTGAATTTCGATCGTCTGGAATAGGACAAAGGGGGCAGACACCATGCCCCCAGCGTGCGAGTAGGGGAATGGCCCAGTATTGCACGATATTCGGTGCTATCCAAAACCGGAAAGGGCGCAGCAGTACGCTTGTTTCACGCGCTTGGCGTCCATCATCAATGTCTTACGATAAATGAGTATTGGTGGAGGGGGTCCTAATTGCTATGCGGCACACGGACTTACACCGTATTGTGACAAAGATGTGACCGTTTTGAGCACCACGACCCCAAGCCCTAATTGTCGCTGGCGGATAGAAGACACTTCACAATATCAGATGCTCCTCCACTGCACGCATGACTGACCGCTGCTCAAGACAGCTAACCAGCTTCACTCAGTATTCTCTTGGCATCCTGAGCAACAACATGAAGTGGTAACGAGGTTCGGGAAAGAGCAAGAACTCTTAAGCATCCGCCTCCAGCGCGTTACACTTCTCGAGCAGCCAAGTCTTGAAGGCGATTACCCCGGATAGATCCGCCTTTGATTCAGGGTGAACCAAGTAGTAGGCACGTTCACTTGTTACCGGGAGGTCAATCGCGACTTTCAAACGGTCGCCCGAGAGTTCCTCCCGAATCAAGAAGCGTGGCAACAGGGCCAATCCCAACCCTGCGGTGGCGGCTTGAATGACCATCTGTATTTGCTCAAAGCGAGGACCCAGACGACCGTCTACTCTGTGCACACCTGCCTCCTTAAGCCACTCCGGCCAGGCGTTGGGGCGGGTAACGTGCTGCAGCAGCGTATAGCGGCCAACATCTTCGGGTCTGGACAGCCCTGAACGCGCAGCAAGCAACTGTGGCGCTGCGACAGGCATAACTGTCTCACCCATTAACCGGTGACAGGTGGCCCCTGGCCAGATGTCTCGGCCAAAGTGAATAGCCACGTCTACGTCGCTTCCTTCAAAATCGAACGGTCTAACTTGCGTTACCAGATTCAGATGGATGTCCGGATACCGGGCGGTGAAATCAGCAAGGCGCGGAACCAGCCAGCGCGACCCAAAGGTCGGCAGGAGGGCTACTGTAAGTGTTCCTCCCCCACTACCATAGGCCATAACCTGCAGAGTAGCCGCTTCTGCCCTGTTGATTAGTTCACGTACCGAACTTGCATACGATTTGCCGGCTTCAGTCAATACCAGGCGCTGCTTGTGGCGGTGAAACAGCGGTCTGCCAACGAACTCCTCGAGCCGCTGAATCTGGCGGCTTACGGCACTCTGAGTGATATTGAGCTCGCGCGCCGCCTGCGTGAAGCTGACATGGCGAGCGGCTGCATCAAAATACTCAAGGGCCGTCAACGACGGCAATACTCTACCACTAATCATGATCTTTTGGAATGACCCTCTGCAAAATTGTCGTTTGACATCTAGGGGAATATGGGCCCTATTCTTATAAATGACAACAAATAAGTGCCGAAAGAGGTTAGGTAGACTCCAATCGGGAGTAGGGCGAGTTCATTCACGAACAGAATTATCTCCCGATTCTGGATATGGAGTAAGTCGGCCCATTTTTTTAGAGGCAGAGCTCGGAGGTTGAAATGAGCAAGTACAAGATTGCATGGTTACCTGGTGACGGAGTAGGGATCGAAGTTAACGAGGCCACGAAGATTTGTCTCGATGCTCTAAGATTCGACGCTGAATACACCGACGGTGATATCGGCTGGGAATTCTGGTGCAAAGAGGGTGACGCCTTACCTGAACGCACTATTGATCTCCTCAAAAAAAGTGATGCCGCACTGTTCGGGGCCATCACGTCCAAACCAGTGAGAGACGCAGAAAACGAACTCATCCCTGATTTGCAGGGCAAGGGGCTGGTTTATCGCAGCCCTATCGTTCAGATGCGTCAGATGTTCGACCTGTACACCTGCCTGCGTCCCTGTAAGGCTTATCCGGGCAATCCACTCAACTACCAGGAAGGTATTGATCTCGCTGTGTTTCGAGAAAACACTGAAGATCTATACGCAGGTGTTGAGTTCGCGACTGTTCCGGATGAGCTGGTGGGAACGCTCTCAAATCTAAGCAAGCCGTTTGCGCATTTTGCTAAAATGCCCAAAGGTGATTATGCCATTACCTGTAAGATCAACAGCAAAAACGGCTGCGAGCGCATCATTCGTTCCGCCTTTGAATATGCCAAGAGATTCGGTTATCCTAAGGTTACCGTCATTCACAAGGCCAATGTCGTGCGTGCCACCGAAGGTATGTTCCTGGAAACCGGCCGACGGGTAGCAAGGGACTACCCCGGAATCGAAATGGATGATGCCAATATCGATGCGATCTGTATGTGGCTTCTCAAGAATCCGAAGAACTACAGCGTGTTGGTTGCAACCAATATGTTCGGAGATATCGTCAGTGACCTGGCTGCACAAATGGTCGGAGGGCTCGGATTCGGCTGTTCCGGCAATATTGGCAAGAAACTCGCGGTGTTCGAGCCAACTCACGGCAGCGCGCCGAAGTATGCCGGCCAATACAAAGTAAACCCGATTGCCACCATCCTCGCTGCCAAGATGATGCTCGCTTGGTTGGGCGAAACCGATATGGCTGCCCGGCTGGAAAAAGCGGTTGCGGAGGTGATTGCTGAGGGTAAAGTACGGACTTACGATATGGGCGGTAGCTCCACTACCCTCGAAATGGGTGAAGCCATCGCTCAAAAACTCTGATAACATGTTGAGAGTCTCTAATGGCTGATATCATCATTCACGAAGTCGGCCCCCGGGACGGGTTGCAGGCTGAAAAGCAGTCGGTCCCAACTGCAAAGAAGCTCGAGTGGATTCGGGCGCTTGATGGCGCGGGCGTCGATATAGTCCAAATAGGTTCATTCGTGCACAAAGAAAAAGTGGCGCAAATGGCCGATACCGATGAGTTGTTTGGCATCCTGGCGAAGGAAGAACACAAGGCCGTTTATTCTGGCCTCGCGCTCAACGAAAAAGGCGTCGAGCGCGGCCTGGCGTGCGGTGTGCAGATGTTCTGTCTGGGCGTGTCAGCATCCGATACTCATAGTTACAAGAACACCCGCATGAGCGCCGAGGATGCTCTGCGCCGAGTAGTAGCTATCGCCAAAGAGGTGTTGGCCTCAGGCGCCAGAGTGCAAGTTTCGGTACAGAGCGCCTTTGGCTGCGGCTTTGAAGGCCGAGTTCCCGAAGAACGAGTCTACCGTATGGTGGGATCATATCTCGAAGCAGGGCTGACCAACATCAGTCTTGCCGATACAGCCGGTCATGCGCATCCTGCTCAGGTACGGCGGATGTTCTCCGCTATCCACGACCTCTCGCCGGATATTCATTGCACCTGTCACTTTCATGACACATATGGACTTGGTATGGCCAATGTATACGCGGCGCTGGAATCCGGCGTTACGAGTTTTGAAACGTCGTTTGCTGGCCTGGGAGGGTGTCCATTCACCAAAGTGGTGGCTGGCAATGTCGCCACTGAGGATCTTGTTCACTCCTTCCAGCGCACTGGGTCGTGCAAAGAGATTAATCTGTCCGAGCTTGTCAATGTAGCACAGGAAGTCTCCAATTACTTCGGTCGAGAGATGACCGGCCGGGTTCACAAGTCGGGTTTCCTTTCCTATTGAGGAGAATAGGCTATGAATAAGTCACGAATACTCGATGGCATCCGGGTGCTCGATCTTACCAATGTTCTCTCGGGTCCATTTGCGACACTCCATCTGGCGCTTTTAGGAGCGGAGGTCATCAAGATCGAAAACCCCAAAGATGGTGACTTGGCCCGCAAACTGGGCATTGTACCTGATTATAACAAGAAACTCATGGGTACCAGTTTCCTTGCCCAGAACAGCAACAAGAAGTCGGTCACGCTGAATACCAAGACGTCCGAAGGAAAAGACATTTTCAGGCGGATGGTCAAGGATGCCGATATCCTGGTCGAGAACTTTCGACCCGGAGTCATGAAACGGCTCGGGCTCGATTACGACACTCTCCATGAGATCAATCCCCGACTCGTCTACTGTAGCATCTCAGGGTTTGGTCAGACCGGTCCCGATTCGAAACGCCCTGCTTACGATCAGATCATTCAAGGACTGTCGGGTGAGATGGCAATTAACGGCGATGAGCGACTGAATCCTCTTCGGGCCGGCTTTCCCGTCTGCGATACGGTGGGTGGATTGAATGCTGCATTCGCAATCATGGCAGCTCTGTATCACTGCCAGCGCACGGGTGAAGGGCAGTATATTGATATCGCCCTCATAGATTCCATCATGCCGTTAATGGGTTGGGTTGCTGCAAACCTTCTGATCGGCGGAAAAGAACCCCAGATAATGGGCAATGACAATTTCACCGCCGCACCGAGCGGTACGTTTAAAACGGCGGATGGTCACATCAATATCGCCGCCAACAAGCAGGAACAATGGGAAGCGGTTTGCGATGTGCTGGACACACCGGAACTTAAGACTGACCCGCGCTTTCAGGAGCGAGATACACGCAAGATAAATCGTAAAGAACTGACTCCGCTGCTCGAGGAACAGCTCATGAAAAAGCCGACCTCCTTCTGGGTCCAAGCGCTGAATGAGAAAAGTGTTCCGAGTGGCGAGATTTTAGGTCTTAGAGATGCGCTTCGTCAGCCGCAAATCGAACATCGAGGCATCCTGCATAAAATCAGTGTGCCGGAAATCGGTGAGATAGATGTTTTCGGTCTGACCGCGCTGTTCGATCGGACCTCTGCCGATATCAAGGCACCGCCGCCGGTTCTTGGCGAGCACAACGCCGAGATATTCGGTGCCCTCGGGTTCACTGGCGAGCAGCTCGCGGAACTCAAACAGAAAGCTGTGATTTAACCGTCGAGGTGTTACATGGGAATGACAGTAGTCGAAAAAATCTTGGCCAGCGCATCAGGCGCCAATGCCGTTAAGGCGCTCGACGTGGTCGAGCCTCGCGTCGACTTAGCCATGTCGCATGAAAACGGGGCGCTGGTGGTTAGTC
>WJKG01000045.1 GCA_014729205.1 candidate division GN15 bacterium
ACAACGAAACAACCAAAGACTATACTGTGACTTACGACGATCGGCGTCCCGCGCGTTAGGCTGACAACCTTGCAGCCTACAGCGTGATACGTTGATCATTCTAAAACCAAGTTCGGCGATCAAGGGCCCCATATGCCATATATCATCATCGGTGTCATCATTGTAGCTGTAGTTGCCTTCTGGGCGCTTCGCAAATCTCGATACTACGGCAAGATATTTAACCAATCACATTATCATGAAGTTGCATCATGGGTTGTGGAGGTCCTGAATATCCACCCAGTAGAGGAATCCTCATTGGACGATCGAACGGCTATTGTGTCCTCTGGGGGGATCGCTTTGGCGTACACCAGTAGCATAGATGATGGGAATCGATCAATACATTTTTCAATTAGCCAAGCTGGCGGGTATACCACTGGGGCGGTTGGGGGCAGATTTATATTCCTCATTTTTCAATTACTCAATAAAAATAAATGCGAAGCAAATGTTTTCAAAACACAATCAACCGTGCATCATGTAGTCTTCCAAATGGCTGAAGGAGAGAACTGGGTGTGTGGAGACATTGATGAAGCAGTGTCAGAAATGGACAATTATCAACCGCTCCCAATTTCTAACGTAAACCTCGCCGAACAAGGCGGTTAACAGGACGCCTTCGGCGCCTGTTGAACTTAATCGCTGTCGGCTCTTCTAGGCCATCTGTTTCTTTTGGGTCTCAGGCTGGGCGAGCATTCGTGTTGGCGTTCTGCCGACTTGCTGCGTCGAATTCGCTGTCCCCGGGCTGTTTCCGAATGGCCCGGATGTAACGGTTAAAAGGGCTTGCGCTTTTGGCGTGGGCAATCATCCTGGAAGGTATGTCGCGAACATGTCGTTCGCGGATCGGACCACTTCTCCATTCTCATTTCGGAAGACTTCCAGCATGACACCTTATCAAAAGCGACTCACAGGCACCACCAAACGGATGGCCGAAGACATGAGGATTCGCAATAAGGCCCAGGCCACCATCGACACCTACACCTATCACGTCGGACGCTTTGGCGAGTTTTTGGGTAAGCCGCTTGAGACGGCCACGCCCGAGGACGTGCGCAAGTTTCAGTTGCACTTGCTCGAAGAGCGCAAAGTGGGCTGGAGCAGCTTCAATCAGGCCGTTTGTGGCCTACGATTTCTTTACGCCAACACCCTCCCCAAGCCGTGGCCGGTGACCATGATCCCTTTTGGCAAACGGCCCCGCAGGCTGCCCACCGTCCTCAGCGTCGAGGAAGTCGACGCCCTTCTGAAATGCACACCCAATCTCAAACATCAAACGTTCCTGATGACGCTCTACGCTGCCGGACTTCGGCTGTCCGAAGCGGCTGCCCTGCAGATTGCCGACATCGACAGCAGTCGGATGCAACTCTGCGTGGCTCGCGGCAAAGGCAACAAGCAGCGACTGGTTCCCCTCTCGCCCCGGCTGTTGACGGAATTGCGGACGTATTGGAAGGAGTATCGACCGAGCCGGTATCTCTTTCCGGGCAAGACAGGCGATCGGCCTTACGCGGCCACTTCGATCCAGAAAGCGATCAAAGGGGCAGCCCAGCGGGCCAGGATTCAAAAGAACGTGACTCCGCACGTCCTTCGGCATTCCTACGCGACGGGGCTGCTGGAAGCGGGGGTCGACATCTTGACGATCAGCCGACTGCTGGGGCACTCGAGTTTCGTCACCACCATGGTGTACCTGCATGTTCGCCGACCCCATCTGCAGTCGACGCCCAGTCCCCTGGACTGGCTGCCGGTGCGGCAGTTGCCGATGTGGCAGCAAGCCAAGCAGCCGGAGGAGACCCAGCCCGGCAAGCGACGGGGCCGGAAAAGCTAACCGTCGCTCAGATCCTCCGCACCGCCGCGCCGCGGTACGTCGAGCATTACCGTCAGCAAGCCGCGCCACAAGTGCAAAGCACGCTGGCCAAATTGTCGTTGTGTCGTACCGCGGCCCTGGGTGGGCGGAGGTATCGGTGTGAGGGATGTGAGCGTGAGTGTGTCATGTACAATTCGTGCGGCGATCGCCACTGTCCCGAATGTGCGGGTGCCCGGCGAGCCAGCTGGATCGATTCGGCGGAAGGATTGCTGCTGGAAGGAGTACGCTATTTTCAGGTGGTCTTCACGTTGCCGAGGGAGCTGTCTTCGTTGGCCTTGGGGAATCGCCGGCCGATCTACGACCTGTTGTTCCATGCCGCATGGGCGGCCTTGAAGGAAACAATCGAGGCCGAACAAGGCTACGATCCGGCAGCGCTGATGGTGCTGCACACCTGGAACCAGCGACTGGAACCCCATGGACACGTCCACGCCGTCGTTCCCGGGGGCGGTCCGCCGATCGATGGTGGTGGCTGGGTGAACAGTCAGCGCGGCGATGGCAGCCCCTCGTCGGGGGACTACCTGGTCGACGCGGTGACGTTGCGTCGCACCTATCGCCGGCATTTTCTCGCTGGCTTGGATCGGCTTCGCGCAACGAACCGACTGCGACTCGAAGGCGACTTCCAACACCTGCAAGCCGACGAGGCTTGGGCTGCGTGGCTGCGTACCCTGGAGTCGACCGAGTGGGTCAGCTACATCCAGCCGCCACCGAAGGGGGCGGATGGCGAAACCTGTCGGCCCGAGCAGGTGCTGAAATACCTGGCCCGTTACTTGACCGGTGGCCCGATCTCGGACGCGCGGATCATCGCCGCGGACGAAACGGAGGTCACGTTCTGGGCGCGGGAAGGCAAGACGATCGGCGGCGATGACCGTCGTACGGCGGTGACCTTGCCGATCGAGGAGTTTACCCGTCGTTGGTCCCTGCATATCTTACCCAGCAGCTACACCAAAACACGCCGCTTCGGTGGCTGGAGCAACATTCGCCGCGACCTCTATTTGGAACGCTGCGCGATCCAACTGGAAGCCGCGGCGGAATCGTTACCGACCGAAGCGACGGAGTTCGATCCATTCTCTTTCCTTGGGCACGAGGAGGGCACGTGTGAAATGGGCGGGGACGAAGAGAAATGCCCCGTGTGTGGCGGTCATCTGCGGCTGATCGATTGCGGCGAACAGCCCAGTTGGCGAGACATCATGAACTCCCCCTACCGTCCCCATTGGTACGTCCAGGCCATTTCGGAGACACGAAGTCTTGCACTCCGGCCTGGTGAGCCAATAGAATTCGCAAAGGGACAACACGCTGCCACGCCGTCGCCGACGCGACAAAGTTCAACGCCCGATCTATCCGGCTGACGGCCAAAACGGCTTCCCAAACCGTTTCGCTTTCGATCCCCCCACCGGCCTTCAACAGTAACTGAAGGACTGTCAGCCGGATAGATCGCAATTCGTTAAACGGCTTTCGCAACCACTGAATGTATTCGTGATCGTCTTCCTCTGATAGCTCAAGAATGTGCTTATTCGCTTCGTCAAGCAGCCACTGGTGTTCCTTGTAATCATTCATGTAGTACACATGGCTCAGCCTCAAGCATCTACTTTGCATGATGCCCATGAAGCCGCCAACATCACAGTAGTGATATAGGGTGTCTGGCATTAGTTCGTCTGTGCTCATGTCGCTTGCCCATCGTTGGGTAGGGCGTTATCCTGCTCCGCAACATATTCCAATAGAGCGTATGAGTGATATTCTAGCCTCGGTAGCTCTACCGAGACGACCTTCTTGACCTCTTCCTTCGTCTTCTTGTCAACCTCAATCACCTGCTCATCAAGCTCCCGCATGGTCTTCTGGAATGCCGGGATCAGCACTTTCAACACGGTGTACTCGTTCAATGCCTCCCACACGACGTTCGCGACCAGAGTACGGGCAGCCCTCCAGATGAAGATCAACGTGCTGTGAGATGGCTTTCTGTTCTTCTTCAGAGTTGCAATGAGCGTTTCTAGGCTCTCCGTAGCATCCCGCCTGTTTATGACGTAGTTGCCGTCATCATCTCTTGTCGAGACGACCTCTTCGAGTAACCTAACCAATTCATCAAACAGGTCCGGTATCTTGCTTTGGTCGAAGTGCTTGCTATATGCACCGTCAAAATCAAACGGGGTTGCACCTTCGTGGAACTCCCAAACCTGGCGATTCATGTCGGCCCATTGTCGAGCGATGGTAGTGTTCAGGTTGGACTCGTGTTCCTTGTGTTTCGGGTTTTCGCAGTACTTTTGCAGGGCAGTCTCTATCGGTCCCAGCCAAACCGACTGGTCCTTCTTGGATAGCATCAGCCGAAGAGCCTGTGCCTGCGAGTACGCCTGTTGAGCCGCTTGGGTCTTGCGTTCAGGGGGACCGAGAGGCAACACCTTCAGCAAGATGTCAAGCAGGTTCTTCAACTCGTGGTAACGCTCTTGTACCGCTGGTAGCGAGAATCAGAAAGGGGACCAGGGCGGAGG
>WJKG01000462.1 GCA_014729205.1 candidate division GN15 bacterium
TAATCGGTGAAGGTTCCACTATTCCGGGCCTGGAAATGGGGCTCACCGGCATGGCCGAGGGGGATACGAGGACGCTGCATATCGACCCGGAGGATGGTTTCGGCCGTCGCAAGCCGGACCGCATGGAGACCATCAAGCGCAACAAGCTGCCAAAGGATCTCAAGCCCGTGGAGGGAATGCACCTGCAGGTACCCGATTCCGACGGCGGGTATTTCCGTGCGACGGTAGTCGGTGTCGACAACGAGAAGATCGTGATTGACGTAAACCACCCGTTGGCTGGAAAGAAGCTCAAGTTCGAAGTGACGCTGGTAGAGATCGTTTCCTCTGGCCACCTCCCGGAGCCTGAGGTGAAGGAGTAGCGCACTCCTTCGTATCACAGATAGATCGGCCGCCCTTCATTTGAAGAGCGGCCGTTGCGCTTATACTCAGTGTCGTGACAAGCAGTGCTTACGGACAGGGTTGTATCTGGTCCAGGTAGCCAGCAAACAGGTAGTTCACGATCCCCACCATATCGAGCACATTAATCTGGCCATCGCCGTCGACGTCGCCCTCTTCAAAACACGGGTGCGAGGGACCACCCAGGAATAGCCAGCGAACGGTGAACGATAAATCCTGGATATTGATCTTGTCGTCGGGGTCGTAGTCAGCGTTACCGCGAAGCTCGCCCATACAGCAGCCTTCGCACTCGTTGCCGACACCGTTGGCGTCATCGTCTTCTTGAGCGGGGTTGTAATCGAACTGGCAGTTGTCATCGCAATCCGAGCTCTGACCGCCCGTGCACGGATTGTCACCAATCGTGCCGCTGCCGTCGCCATCGTCAAGAATACCGTCGTTGTCATCGTCGGGATCGCACAGATCGCCCAACCCGTCCCCTTCATTGTCTTCCTGATCGGGATTGTATACTCCCGGACAATTGTCGCACGCATTGCCAAGACCATCGGAATCGTCATTCAACTGGTCTGGATTCGGCGTAGCCGGACAGTTGTCGCAGGCGTTGCCCACGCCATCGCTGTCCTGATCCGCCTGGTTTGCGTTCGGGGTCTGCGGGCAATTGTCACAGACATCGCCGGAACCGTCGTTGTCGACATCCGTCTGGTCCGGGTTGGGGGTCAGGGGGCAGTTATCGAGCGAGTCTGTCACCCCGTCATCATCAGCATCGGGTGGCCCCTGAACATAAAAACAATGGGGACCGTCCCACGACGGGTAGTAGGCGGTAACCCCGGCATAGGTCGACCACAGCCATATGTTGGTCGGGGGATAGAACGACGAGTCGAGACAGACATGGGTGCCGTCGTACTCATCCGCTATGGGGCCAATCGTGACAGCGTAGGCCACGTCGGTGAATCCAGGTGGTAGTCCACCGGGATTGATGGTGAATCCGCCGAAGCCGACAGTGTCAGCGCCGGATCCATCGATGCCAGCGTAGTTGATGAAGAAACCGCCGGGGAACAGGCCAACACCGATCGCTCCGATGGTGTCGGCGGTGGTCGTCGTCCAACTGGCCCCGTCTGGCGAATACACGCGAAACCCGTTGGTTAAGGCCGCGATTTCCTCGTCGGTTGAGTTGGTCACTCGGATGAAGAAGGTGATCAGCTCCTGTGTGACCACCGTGTCGGTGCTGGTACCGTGAAGCGCCGAGCTGTTGACGCTATCGAGGCTGATACTCTGTCCCTGAGCATCGGCCGCATACAGCACACAAAGAAGGACCAACAGCCAGGTGAATTGGTACTTCATGGTTTACTCCTTGTGAGGGTGCCTGCGTTACTTTATTTGTGTACGATGTGATTGTCTGACAAGAGATGATAGACACCAGACCCTAGCCGCAAGGTCCTGTACCAATATGATACTAATCGACGTCCGTTTTAGCAACGGCTTTTCCGGGATGCACTGCTGGTGGCGTCCGCCGTGAACTCGACAGGCTGAAAGCTGGTTACGGAGGACGGTGCCCGGGTGGCTGCAGGTTTTGCTTGCGATGTATCGCCCGGGAGGTTGTATTGTCCCTGTGATTCTGTTGGAAGGGCCAGATCGAGAGAGAAGATGCTATTTGTAATCCTGATAGCGACGGGTCTTGTGGGGGCGGCATCGTTGCGTGTGCTGTTGCCGCGAGCGTTCGGTTTGGGGGGCGTCTCGGGCCGCTGGCGGATCGTTGCGCTGGTGCTGGCGATAGTCGGGCTGGCCAGTACGCTGATCGGAGCCGGTCAGCTGCTTGAGAGCTGGCAACGGCGCAACTGGTCGCAGGTGGAGGCGACGGTTGTTCGCTCGGAACTGGTGGGGGGGAGGAATTACCGTCCCGAAGTAGAATTTGAGTATCGTGTCGATGGCACTACCTACCACGTAGTGTCCAATGTTGGTGCTACCGGATTCGGTTCCAAGCGCAGCCGCTACGACGTGGGCAAACATCTTATCGCCGACTATCCACCGGGCCGCACAGTGATGCTGCACTATGATCCTGCTGAACCCGGTAGCGCGGTATTGCTGATTCGTCCCAGTCTTCAGAGCTTTGTCCTGGCCGGGGTGGGGGTGCTTCTGCTGGCGCTTGGCGGTGCGCTGGTAGTGATGCCGCGAGTCAGGGAACAGTCTGGGGAGGGCTGATCACGGTTGACAGGTCGGGAATCGCTCCATACCCGCGTTTCATTGTGGAACCGACAGTCAAAATCTCTGTACTAAGAAAGTACGATAAATGCCCCGGTGGGGTCCGGATCGGGCGATGGGAATCGTTCGCACGGGCGGGTTTTCTTTGGAACTTCGGGGTGTTGACACTGGTTAGAAAAGGCGGCTAAAGAAATCCAGGTGTAAACCGATACAAGAAAACGGGCGAGGATGCATATTGTATGAAAATTCCTCTTGACAACCTGGAGGTAGTAGTATAAAATGGTCGCTCGTCCGCTGACCATCGGACCCGCCTGTGAAGGCGGTCGTGTTAGTCGGTGCTTAAAAAAGAGTTTTTTAGGTCTTGACAACAGGTGGGCCTTGTGTTACTATGTAACGCTGTCGCACTGATGACAGAGTTCGTTAGTGTGAGCGGATTTTTTTACGCTTGATCTTTGAAAACTGAATAGCCACGCGAATTAAAGACGGTCGAATCGTAGCCATATCTTCACGTTGTGGGCCAAAGGATTCGCAAGAATCCGGTTGGTCTGTCAATACTACGATTTTCGACGTTTTAGCGAAAACGTCGTGCTAGAAATCGAAATCTTACGTTTGAAATATCAACGGAGAGTTTGATCCTGGCTCAGAACGAACGCTGGCGGCGTGCTTAATACATGCAAGTCGAACGAGAAAGCCCGGCTTCGGTTGGGCGAGTAAAGTGGCGAACGGGTGAGTAACACGTGGGCAATCTGCCCTCGAGTCTGGGATAATCCCTCGAAAGGGGGTCTAATACCGGATAACACCATCTATGGGCATCCTGTGATGGTCAAAGGCGGGGAAACCTGCCACTTGGGGATGAGCCCGCGCCCCATTAGCTTGTTGGTAGGGTAATGGCCTACCAAGGCGATGATGGGTAGCCGGCCTGAGAGGGCGACCGGCCACACTGGGACTGAGATACGGCCCAGACTCCTACGGGAGGCAGCAGTAGGGAATATTGCGCAATGGACGAAAGTCTGACGCAGCAACGCCGCGTGGGTGATGAAGCTTCTTGGAGTGTAAAACCCTGTCAGTGGGGAAGAAACGTACGGGGAGTCACTACCCTGTGCCTGACGGTACCCACAGAGGA
>WJKG01000463.1 GCA_014729205.1 candidate division GN15 bacterium
TAGTAATAGCGGTCACAATGGCCAACGTGCCCTCGGATCCAGCCACGAGATCGACCAGATTGTAGCCTGAGGAGCGCTTGATGGCGCGGCTGCCGATGGTCATCTGTTCACCCTCTCCAGTCACGATTTCGAGCTGGAGGAGGTAGTCGCGAGTGCCACCATACTTGACCGAGTATATGCCGCTGGCGTTGGTGGCGACCATGCCACCTATCGTGGCGATATCACCGGATCCGCCAGGAGAAGGTGGGAAGAAAAGCCCGTCGCGCTTGAGGCGATCATTGAGATGATCGTAGATGAGGCCGGGCTGCACACGAACCTGCAAGTCCTCGGGCCAGTAGTCGATTATCTCTGTCATCCGGCTCAGGTCAAGTACGACACCTCCGTCGCAGGGTATCGTGGAACCCTCGAGGGCGCTTCCGGCACCTCGCGTTGTGACAGGTGTCTTGTGCTCTTTGCACAGCCTGGTCACCGCCACCACGTCCCCAGTGCTTTTTGCGAAGACGACGGCTGCCGGTCGGACACCGGCGAGTGTAGATTCATCGCGCGAGGCGACTTCGAGTTGATCGGCCTGAGTGGTTACCTTGCCTTCTGAGAGGGCCTGGGCGAGTTGCTGTGCGATATCCATGAATATTGCCTGGTTCAAGTGCCTTTCGTTAACGGTCACCTGTCTAAGCGACAAGGTCTATAATCTATACGTTTAAGATGTGAAATCAAGTGTCCGCTGGCGCCGTGGTAGTGTCCAGATCCGCCCGGGAAGCAGAAAAAGCCTTTCATTGATGGCGGTTTTGCGTTACTTATGGTCCACGAGAAGCAGGATCGACAACACTTGAGGAGGCCATGGCCAAGAAAAAAAGCGACAAGGTCAAACCGCAGTTAGTCAAGGGGTTTCGTGATTACGCGCCTGCCGAGCAACTGGCGCGTGAACAGATGTTAACCAGGGTGAAAGAGGCGGTCGAATTAATGGGATTCCTGCCGCTTCAGACCGCTTCGCTGGAGCTGGCAGAGTCACTATTGGGACCGCATTACACCGAAGACTCGCTGGCGGAGCTGTTTGGCTTCCGGGGCCCCGAAGAGGTTGACATGGCGCTGCGGTACGAGTTCACGCTGTCGCTGGCCCGCTATGTTGCCTCACAGCCGACCTTGCCGCTGCCATTTCGACGCTACCAGTACGGCAATGTATGGCGAGTGGACAAACCGGGGCCCGGGCGGTATCGGGAGTTCATGCAGTTTGATATCGATATCGTTGGTACCAACAATCTCCTGGCCGATGCCGAGATTATTGCTGCCATGGTCAGCACGCTGGAGCATCTGGGGATCGAACGGTTCGAGGTCCGCTACTCGAATCGCCGAATCCTCAACGGGCTGATCGAGTTCGCGGGTATCGATGAGAAGACCGGCCCCGATGTCTTCCGGGTTATCGACAAGCTCGAGAAGCAGGGTCATGACGCAGTTGTGGCGGAGCTCGGTCCGGGTCGGACTGACCAGTCGGGCGACAAAATCCGCGGGTTACAGCTCTCCGAGGAGCAGATTGCCCAGATGGAACGCTTCCTGAAAATCGCCGATAACAGTCAACACAATGACGACCCACTGGACCGTGCAGGGGCGCTTTTGGACGGAATTGAGGAGTCTCAGCAGGGGATAGGGCAGCTTCGGGAGATCCAGGGCTACCTCAAGGCAATGGATATCAGCCTGGACAAGACCAGCGTTGACCTGACGATTGTGCGGGGCCTCGGCTACTATACGGGTCCGGTGTTTGAAACAACATTGACCGATTTGCCAGATTTTGGATCAATCTTCTCCGGCGGTCGCTACGACAATCTGGTGGAGCGATTCTTGAATCAGTCAGTACCGGCGGTGGGCTCCTCGATCGGTATCGATCGACTCTTGGCGGCACTGCTGGAGTTGAAAGCTCTGAACCTGCGCGACTGCACGAGTCAGGTGATTGTCACGGTTATGGACAAGGAACGCATCGCCGACTACCTGGCGATACTGCATGAACTACGATCTGCCGGTATTGCTTCTGAGGTTTTCTCCGGTAACACCAAAAACCTCACGAAACAGATTAAATACGCGGACAAAGTTGGTATCCCCTTTGCGGTTATAGTTGGCTCCGATGAGTTTGAGGCGGGGCAGGTGACGGTTAAGAATCTGGCCGCCGGACGCGAAAAAGCGCAGCAGGTGGATGACCGTGAAGAGTGGTTGAAGGCTGAGGAGATTCAAGAGACGATACCTCGAGAACAGCTGGTCGACTATCTTCAAAATAGACTAAGATGATCAATTTTTGCATCGATTTGCGGCCTTGTTTGCAGGCTCTTGCTCACTATTAAGGCGGGCTCTGAGTCGGGGTCGACAAGCCCCAGATATCCGTGTGTAGCCCAATCTGGGCGGACAACTATTGCTAACGCGGCTGCTGGTGTTGACCCCACACGCTGGTCAGCCATAGATCACAGGGAAAAGGTATGATGAAGAAACTCGCGATTCTGGCACTGATTCTGTTCGTGGTGCCGCTGTCTGCGCAGGCATTGGTCTACACGGGCAGTTTGTCCATCAGTGGTGGGGGGCTAACGGGCGTTGATAATTGGGCCAATGATGCCATGATTTCCTGGGAGATTACCCAGGAGGGCTCCAACTGGCTGTATGTGTACACGCTGAGCCGTGAAGATGGCGGTTGGTTTGATGGGCCTGCCGTCAGCCATTTCACGCTCGAAGTGTCTCCTGATGTCAACACCGAAACCGATTTCTGGGACTTCGATGGTAGTCCGGTCGAATTCGGCGACAAAGATGGGATAGAAAACGCCATGAAGTTGGATTATGGAGACAATGAGCAGTTGCAGTGGTCTTTCCGTTCCAACCGTATTCCGACCTGGGGTGATTTCTACGCCACAGGCGGATCGGAGAATGGGAATGCGGGCGTACACGGGGCCATGTGGAACTCCGGTTTTAACGACCTGGATCCGCTGGATCTCAGCCCGAGCGCCGATGTGACCAACAAGATCCTCCGCCCGGATACAGGTTACACTCCCGTGCCGGAGCCGTCGACCATGATCCTTATGGGTCTCGGTTTGGCCGCGGCAGGTGTTGTTCGCCGTCGCCGACAGAAATAAGCGGCAGCTATCGCTGTACTGAGTGAGTGTAAGAGAGTTGAAAGGCGGTCCCAACTGGGACCGCCTTTATCATTGTGGCTGATGGCAGGACACACGGCCAAAGCCGAGCTATCTCAAGGGGATGATCAAGCGGCCTTCTGGCGTTTCATGAAAAGCCTGATATCATCGATCCAGGCGCTGCCGCGACCATTAACGACCAGGTTAAGTTTGATGAAGTCCGGCTTCTGACCTTTCTGGAGATAAAACGGGGTGGATTCAATCGACCAGTTAGTTGTACCGGTCAGGGGCGTCTCGAGGTCTCGCGAGAAGAACTCACCTTTTCCATTGAAACCGCACCACATCTCAAGGTAGACTTCGCCGTGCATGTTGTGTGTTCTTACCCGTGCTTGATACATCAAGACTGCGTCGTCAACATTGACATCTTCGAATTCATACAGCGGAATCGTCACCGGCTGGTCAGTATCGATTCGAATCGAGGCGGTACCATCGGCGCTGATTTCACTATCCAGGAAAACACCTGTCTGTGCCTTGAGCCCCTCAAGGGCGTCGAGCGGGAAGTGCTTGAGTTCAACTGTTGAGGCCCGACGTTCGCTGCAGGCGAGTGTCACCATCAGCAGGCAAAGCAGGACAAGGGATGTCCTCATAAATAGTCTCCCGGGTGCTACAGGTTAGGGTCCGCTTTTCTTGTCGACCTTCAAAGGGACAGTGCTTAGAGCGTAAATTGAGCAGACTGGATTTGCTCGCAAGGTTGGCTTTTCTTTGCGCATCCTTGTCATGGAGAGGTCCTCCGGCATATGGTCATAGTGTCACAACGAGCTCATGTTAGTGTACTCCGCCGAGCCCCTTTTAGCTTGACCGGTACCGCCATTGAGGCTTATTATTCCCGCTGTTGTTACCGGGTCTGGTGGCGGACCCGAGATGCAAATTACAAACCCACAAGGACTTCCAAGACATAGGCATGTCTGATACATACGTCTACGCCGGAATAGACATCGGCGGTACCAGCGTCAAGTTCGGCCTCACCGACCAGTCCGGCAAGGTGCTCTTTCGTGACCAACGACCGACCCAGAGCGACAAGGGTGCCAAGCCACTAATGCACATGGTGACGAATATCGCCGAGCGCCTGCTCTTTTTCGCGGCCGAAGAGGAACACGATGTTCGCTGGCTCGGGGTAGGCACACCGGGCGCAGTGGACTTCAAGACCGGCAAAGTGGTGGGACCATCGCCGAATATCCCCGGTTGGCAGGGAATGGAGTTGGGGGAGATCCTGCGTGACAGACTCAATATGCCGGTTTGGGTAGACAACGACGTGCACGCCATGGCGCTCGCCGAAATGCGGTTCGGAGCTGCCCACGGGGCTCGCTCGGTGATCTGTGTAACGGTCGGGACAGGTATTGGCGGAGCGGTGATTATCGATGGCAAAGTCTGGCACGGCGCCACCTGTTCAGCAGGAGAACTGGGCCACATGGGAATCAATTACGATGCCGACCAGGTACACAGTGGCGTACCGGGGTCCATTGAAACATACTGTGCGTCACGTGCCATAACTGACCGGGTGAAGAAACGCCTTAAAGGAGGTCTGACGCCGGCTTTCGAAGAAGTGCTGGGCGGCGACCTGGATAGTCTTACTATTCGCAAGCTGTTTGCTGCCCTCAAGAAGGGTGACGAGTTGGCCCGTGAGGTGCTCGATGAAACCGCGTACTACCTGGGTTACGGATTGGCCGGAGTGGTGAATCTTTTGAACCCGGAGGTCGTAGTGTTAGGTGGAGGCGTTGTTGACGGTGGCGGTGGTTTTATGGAGGATGTCGCCACGCACATTCGCAAGATCGCCTTCGACTCTGCCGTTGAGCAGTTGCGCATTGTCAAAGCCTCTCTGGGCAACGATGCCGGATTCATCGGCGCCGGTTTGCTGGGTGAGGAGATGCCGTAGAAGCAGGAGCATGATGGAGAA
>WJKG01000046.1 GCA_014729205.1 candidate division GN15 bacterium
CGCGCGAGGCGGGCGTACGCGAGCTGGAACGTCAAATGGCAGCCGTACTGCGTAAGTCAGCGGTCAAACTGGCCGAGGGCTCAAAAGTCAAGCAACTCAAGTACTCCAAGCGCAAGATCGCATCGCTTCTCGGCGCACCGAAATATGCCGAGACCAACCTGAAGACCCAGCCGACTGTCGGCTACGCCATAGGCCTGGCCTGGACCGAGATGGGTGGTGATGTGATGCCGGTCGAGGTCGCCTTGATGCGCGGCAAGGGTAAGCTTACCCTTACCGGCTCGCTGGGTGATGTGATGCAGGAATCGGCAGCAGCCGCACTGTCATTTGTGCGCGAATACGCAGCCCGGTTTGGATTGAACGATAACTTCTTTGAGAACCTGGAATTGCACGTACACATCCCCGAAGGCTCCGTTCCGAAAGAAGGTCCTTCGGCCGGTGTCACGCTGCTGACGGCCTTCATTTCTGTGTTGACGGGCATTCCGGTGCGCTCGGATATCGCCATGACCGGCGAGGTAACGCTAACCGGAGACGTGCTCGGCGTGGGCGGTTTGAACGAAAAACTGCTGGCCGCCAAACGGATGGGCATAACCCAGGTCATCGTGCCGGCCAAGAACCGCAAGGACATTGCCGAATTCCAGGCAGATCTGGTCGAGGGCATTACTATTCACTATGTGCGTACGGTCAAACAGATGTTGAGCCGCTCTTTAGTTCGCAATCCGTTTGTCAAGCCGCACGCCAGGGCTATTCGCCAACGTAACCTGGGATTGAACTAATGGGTTGAGCGCACCCTCGGGCTATACGTGTGCCCGGTCGGAAAGGAGAAACAGATGGCCGCAAGTATCACCGAATGTACTTTTAGCGGCTCTGTCTATTCGCTTTCGCAGCTCCCCCGCGATAAGCGGCCACAGATTGCCTTCGCCGGCCGCTCCAATGTAGGCAAATCCTCATTGCTGAACCGTCTGGTGGGTCGTAAGAAAATGGCCAAGGTCTCCTCCACACCCGGTAAAACGCGCTCGCTCAACTTCTTCTTGATCAATCGCCGTTTCTACTTCGTTGACCTGCCTGGTTATGGCTATGCCAAAGTAGCCAGAAAAGTGCGTGAAAGCTGGGGTGAACTGGTGGAGAAGTACCTTGAAACGTCGCCCGACCTGATCGGTCTGGTGCTGCTTCTTGACTGTCGGCGGGACCCGACTCCGGAGGATTTGCAACTTCTGGACTGGCTCGCGGACCGGCAGATTCCGGCGTTGGTGGCGATTACCAAAGTTGATAAGATCAGTCGCAATCACATAGCTAAGAAAGAGCAACAGGTAGAACAAGAACTGGGCCTGGCCGCGATCCCCTTCTCGGCTCTGAAAGGCACCGGCAAGAACGAATTACTGAACACGGTCTTCAACCTGGTTGCAGACCAGTCTCAACGTACAGAGGCGTAGGACACATGAAGAAGAACCAGATAGTGGTGGGATGTCAATGGGGCGATGAAGGCAAGGGTAAAGTGGTCGATCTGTTGGCTGCCGAGGTGGACATTATCGCCCGTTTCCAGGGTGGTGCCAATGCCGGGCATACGATCGTTGTTGACGACACCAAATACGTCCTCCACTTGATTCCGTCGGGTATCGTACACGAAGGCAAAGAGTGCTATATCGGCAACGGTGTTGTGCTCGACCCGATTGGCTTGATCGAAGAACTGGAAGTTCTTGACAAGCAAGGGATTGACTATCGCGGCCGGTTGTTTGTCTCACCGGCCACCAACCTGGTACTACCGTATCATAAGCTCATCGACGCTATCGATGAGAAGAATCGCGGCACCTCCTCGATCGGCACAACAAAACGGGGCATTGGCCCGGCCTATATTGACAAGGTGGCCCGTAATGGTATCCGCGTTGCCGATCTGTTTGCGCCGGACCGCCTCAAGAAGCGCCTGGAGTGGCAGCGACGTGTCAAAGAGCGCTACTTGGCGGACTCCACTGATGAACGCGCGGACCTGGATCGCACCTATGACATGCTCATCGGTATGCAGGACACCTTCCGCGAACTGGTGGTCGATGTCTCCCGCGCCCTCTTTGAGGCACATCGCAAGGGGCGTACCATATTGTTCGAGGGAGCCCAGGGCGTGATGCTCGATGTGGATCTCGGCACGTACCCCTTCGCCACTTCGTCCAACACGACATCGGGGGGTGCGTTGACCGGCCTGGGTGTTGGCCCGAAGATGATCGACGAGGTAGTTGGCGTCATCAAGGCCTACACGACGCGTGTTGGCGCCGGCCCCTTCCCGACCGAACTTGTAGACGATGTCGGCGAGCATCTCCGTCAGCGCGGCGATGAGTTCGGCGCAACGACAGGTCGACCGCGCCGGTGTGGCTGGCTGGATCTGGTCCAGCTCCGTCACGCCATTCGCATCAATGGAGTAGAGTCCATTGCCGTTACCAAGCTCGACGTGCTCGACGAGTCCGCCGAAATCAAAGTCTGCACCGAGTACGAACTCGAAGGCCAGAGGATTGATCAGGTGCCACTCGACCTCTCGGAACTCGGCCATGTGAAGCCGATCTACAAATCACTCGCCGGATGGCAGAGCCCGACCACCGGCGTGACCGATTTCGCGGGCTTGCCGCCAAAGGCTCAGGACTATCTGAATTTCATTGCCGAGGATCTGGGTGTGAAGATATGCCTGGTCTCTACCGGCGCCAAACGACAGCAAACGATCATGTGCCACGCATAAGCTACACGGAGAACGACGGAATGAAACCATATCGACTGAATCTGCTAATCGCCCTTTCAGTAGCCCTGCTCTTGGTTGTTGGGGGATGCGGCTCCAAAAAGAGCGAATCGACCAACGACGTGGAATCCGAGGCGACGCAGGAAGAGCAAACTGCACAGGTCGGCGAGTGGCGTGAGCTGCAGGGCGGTCTGCAGGTCAAAGATGTTGAAATCGGCGATGGACGTACGGCGCGGGCCGGCGATCAGCTGGACATGCACTACACCGGCTGGCTCTATATCGACGGCGAGAAAGGCAAGAAATTCGACTCGTCCTATGACCGCCACGAACCGTTTGGCTTCCGTCTGGGTGCCGGCCGAGTTATTCGCGGCTGGGACTGGGGCGTTGCCGGTATGAAAGAGGGAGGCACCCGCGAGTTGATCATCCCACCGGAGTTAGGCTATGGCTCTCGCTCTGTGGGCGGCGGCCTTATTCCGGCCAATTCGACTTTGTTCTTCGAGGTCAACTTGGTCAAGATCAGAAACCGGTAGTCACGCTGCCCGAAAGACTATGACAGAACAAGGGCGCCCTGTTCCGGGGGCGCCCTTCTCTATTGCGAACACTGTCTTAAAAAGAGAGGTATCGAGTTGCCCGCTTCCGAGTGCGAGCTTTCGTTTCCGAATTGTAGTTCTTATACCCGTCCATCGTGGATTGAGTTTCGAAAAATCGCTACCCTCCGCACGCCGTTCCACGGCCTGCGATCTCCTGGTAGCCGCCTAATCTCTTGACAAAGGCGATACGATTAAGTTTGTTGTAAAGTTCGTGTTAACCAGGGACTTGCCAATCAGGAGCGGACTTGAAAGCGCAAGAGAGAGCATCGGCATTGTACGGTGACCTGTTCGCCAAATGTCGCACTTACACCGATCCCGACAAGGTCAAAGCACTGGGTATCTACCCCTATTTTCACCCTGTGCAATCGGCACCCGGCGATGAAGTCATAGTCGATGGCAAGCAGTGCGTCATGATCGGCTCGAATAACTACCTGGGACTGGTTAACCACCCAAAGGTCAAGGAGGCCGCCGCCGAGGCTACGCAAAGGTTCGGTTCCGGCTGCACCGGATCGCGCTTTCTCAACGGCACTCTCGATCTGCACCTGGAACTGGAGGAGCGGCTGGCCAAGTTCATGAAGTGCGAAGCCTGCCTGGTATTCTCCACCGGTTTCCAGACTAACCTGGGCACAATCTCTACCCTGGTCGGCAAGAACGATATAATCCTGCTCGATCGGGCCGACCATGCCTGCATTGTCGATGGTGCCCGGCTTTCGTACGGCAAAGTCCACAAGTTCGCCCACAACGATATGGACGATCTGGAGCGGCTGCTCGGCCTGATGCGTCAGGATCGCCCCAACGCCGGCATTTTGATTGTTGTCGATGGTGTCTTCAGCATGGAAGGCGACATCACCAAGCTGCCCAGACTGGTTGAACTGGCGGAACAATACAGCGCCCAGGTGATGGTCGACGATGCCCATGCTATCGGCGTACTCGGCAAGACGGGCGCTGGCACCGCTGAGCATTTCGATCTGATCGACCGTGTGGGTCTGACGACGGGAACGTTCTCGAAGTCGTTCGCTTCGCTGGGTGGTTTTGTCGTGGGCGACGCCGATGTACTCAAGTTCATACAGCACAAAGCACGCTCGTTAATCTTCTCGGCCTCCATTCCCCCCGCCAACGCTGCCGCCGTGCTGGCGTGTCTGGATATCGTTGAGCAAGAACCGGAGCGCCGTGAACACCTCTGGAAGAACGCCCTTCGCATGCAGAACGAGTTCCGTCAGCTCGGTTTCAACATCCTGAACACGCAGACACCCATTGTTCCTATCGTGGTAGGGGAGGATCTCGATGCGTTCTCGTTCTGGAAGGAGCTCTATGAAGAAGGCGTTTTCACCAACCCCGTAATCACACCCGCGGTACCTCCGGGACAGGCCTTGATCCGGACTTCGTACACCGCGACGCATACCGATGAACAGCTCGACCGCGTTGTTGATGTTATGGCCAGGGTCGGCCGCAAGCGCGGTCTGATTTCATAGTTTACAAGGACATATGGGCGCAATTGAGATTGTCGAGGTCGAGTCAACCTCCCAGCTTAAGAAGTTCATCACCCTGCCGAACAAGCTTTACGGCGATGATCCCA
Source organism: candidate division GN15 bacterium (assembly GCA_014729205.1). Lineage (GTDB taxonomy): Bacteria > Zixibacteria > MSB-5A5 > GN15 > FEB-12 > WJKG01. The sequence continues at coordinate 4,880 of WJKG01000046.1, forward strand.
ACTTCGTCTCTCATCTGCTCTCCGAACGCCTCGAGTTTTTCGACAAGAAGAAGAACCCCTTCTACCGCTACGCCCGCACCAACTTGATAATGGCCCGCCGCGACGGCGAGCTCGTGGGCCGTATCGCCACCTGTATCAACTTCACTCACAATGAAGTTCACGCGGAGAAGGCCGGGTTTTTTGGGTTTTTTGATTGTATCGATGACTTCGAGGTTGCCTCTACCTTGCTGAAGGTCGCCATGATCAACCTGAAGAAGGAAGGCATGGAGATTATGCGCGGGCCGATGAACTTCTCTACCAATCACGAGTGCGCTTTCCTGATCGAGGGTTTCGATTCACCTCCGGTTGTCATGATGCCATACAATCCACCCTATATCCCGAGGCTGGCCGAGCAGTTCGGCCTCAAAAAGGCTGTGGACCTGGTGGCCTACAAACTCACCAAGGGCACGGGTATATCGCAACGTATCAGCGGCGTGGTTGACCGCCTGATGAAGCGCAGCAACATCAGTATTCGCCCGATCAATATGAAGGACTTCGATAACGAACTTGATCGCGTGAATGAAATCTACAACAGCGCCTGGGAACAGAACTGGGGCTTTGTCCCGTTGTATGAGGACGAGTTCCGTTATACTGCCAAGAACCTCAAGCAAGTGCTCGATCCCGATCTGGCGTTGATAGCCGAGCATGAGGGCAAACCGGTGGCGTTTCTTCTCAGCCTGCCCGATATCAATCAGGCGCTAATTCATCTCAATGGCCGCCTGTTCCCCACCGGACTTATTAAGTTGCTGTGGCATACAAAAGTGCGCAACAAGATCGATGGTATCCGTGTTATCACGCTGGGTGTCATCCCCGAGTATCAACGTCGTGGCATTGATTCCATGCTCTACACCCACATATTCAACAAGGGTGTGGAGAAGGGATACCGGTGGGCTGAGTTATCATGGATACTGGAGGACAACGAACTAATGCGAAGTGCGGCGGACCAGATGGGCGCTCATGTGTATAAGCGATACCGGATCATGGAGACTCCGCTTTACACGGTGGCCCCGAGTTAAGCGTCTGAATACCAATGAAGTCACACTCAAATACACCGAACAGGACCGCCGTTCTGATAATGGCCACACTGCTGCTCGTGGTAGCGAACGCCTGCACCAGCCGCTATGCGCTGGAACTGTTCATGCACCACGATACTGAGTCTGAGGAAGTCAACGTGGAGGATACCCAGATCCACGCCAACCAGGCTCTGGGAGATATACACGCCAACTGGAAGCTGGTAGATTCCCCCAACAGCCATGTCTTGTTTCTCGATGTCGGCACGCGTGGCGAAATGATCGAAACGCGCGAGCACGTAACGATAGTCTTCAGCTTTGACCGGTATGTTCGTACCCGGTTGTATTGCGAACTGCCCTCACCTGTAAAGCCGGGAGAACTGTTGCTTGAGGATCGCTCTTTGGTCCAGGTTCTGGGCCTGTACGACATATCCCCGCAGGACAAACTGTACTTCCCGGAAGGCGGTCGACTGGTGATTGACTCGGTAGTGTCCGGGTGGATGTTTGCTACGATTTATGCCGACTACAGCAATCATCTTGACGACATGCTTGGCTTCACAGGCCGTTTCAAAGCCAACGTGAAGCACCTCAAACGCAGCACCGATTGATTTTTCCCGACCTCACGCATTCTCAGCCTTTGCTACCTGTTTGAAGACAGCACAGGCAGCCTCGTCAAACAGCACGAATTGGACACGTTCAAGGCTGACAGCCGATGACTCGTAATGCCTCACGGCATTGATCATGAGATTCGCGCACGCCTTAAGCGGAAACCCGCCGACCCCGGTACCAAATGCCGGAAATGCGACCGACTTCAGCTTGAGCTTCTCGCAGATGTTCAAACAGGCGAACGTTGTGTGGCGGATCAGCTTGTCAGTGGTCTTCAAATCCTGCCCCATGGCAGCGCCGTGAATCACGTACTTGAACCGCAGACGCCCCGCACCTGTGAAGACGGCCTCTCCGGGCATTACCGGTCCCTTGGCCATAGCTTCCTCTTCGATCACTTCACCGCCCGCCTTCTTAATGGCACCGGCAACACCGGAGCCCATCCAGAATTCATTGTTGGCGGCATTGACAATGGCCTCGGCGTCGGCTTCGGTGATGTCTCCCTGTTTGACCTCAATCACGATTTTGCCCATATCCTCACTCCTCCTGAGTACCTGCAGCTTCTGGCTGTAGTGTACGCC
>WJKG01000047.1 GCA_014729205.1 candidate division GN15 bacterium
CCAGCCCGGTCTACAGCGGGGGGGCGCGGGTGTCCTCGATTCCCGACGCAATTGCGCAAGTTCTGCACAGGTGGTATGGCCCCAGGGCGAAGCCGGAGCCGCATGAGGCCGATTCTGCTGAGATTTGCCCACAATGCAGCGGGGCGATGTTTTTTGCCTCAGGCTGCTGGTCCTGCCCATCTTGTGGTTATTCAACCTGCTAGTTCTGCCGATATGTAAAGGGATAAGGAAAATCGGGCCGCGGCCTGTAGAACCCGCATTGGCGGAAGGTTATGGCAACCAGTCAATTCATCCCGGTGGGACGTACCTCGTTGGTGAAGAAGAGCCATCTGGCGCTTCAGGTACAGACCGAATACGCCTACCGGCCATATGCGCGCATCACCACGACGATCAGTACCGATGGGCGAGTGATCCATAAGGTGGAACGTAAGCTGGATCATGCCATCGATTCTGCCGAAGAGCAGGCCAATCTCCAGCGATACATGGCCAAGCAGCACGATGAGGTAATCGCCGTGTTGAATGAGACATCGCTGGAAGCTACTCTCGGGTTGGTGGACAGCCAGCCGGATCGGGCCCGTGCGCGTACGCTGCAAGAGGCCTTCCGCGATATTCCCGGTATTGAGCGGGTCTTCCGGCTGGATAATGATGGCAATTTCGTCGGCGAACACACTACCCGCGAGTTCAAGCGGGCCTTTGCGCCTGTCTTCAAGAGTCTTCGCGAACTCATGGATGTCTTTTGTCTGATCCCCGGAAGCGGTGGGGCCCGTGAGCGCGGTGTCTATGAGGTCGAGCCGGGGCGCCTGTATTTTGCATCATCGGGCAAGGAGTGTTTTTTCATTATAGCCGACCCCCTGCATTCCATAGAAAGCTACGAGCACGCCATCCGCGAAGTCCTCAATCAGACGTCCGCGTAGACGTCCACGTGAGGGGGATATTGCCCCGTCAATTCTGATCTTCCCTGACAATTGAGTTTAAACACTATTCACCGACGATGAAGCTGTCAGTTTGAGATGCTTATGTATCTAAGGAGTTGGGTTCAGCGGCACATAAAAATGGAGAGGCGAACAATTTGAAATAGGCTCCACGTTAAACACGGTAAAGGGTTTTTACAGCCACTAGTCGCATTTTGCTATCGCTACCGCGGAGCGGGTCTCGGCGTACACTCAGCGCCAAAGAGGCGACCTTCATAAGCCTAGTGTTAGAGACTTTCAAATGGTTCACTCTCTCCACATCTTGTATACGTACAATAGCAAGAGTGCGTCGGAAGATGCAATACATTTTTTCGATAATTGTCATTTCTCGTCTCAGATAGTATGTTCCCTGCACTCAGGTGTTACTTGAAACTGTCTCGGAAGGAGCGTGATGATTCTCGGGGTTGGTGTTGACATCGCGAAGCTTGATCGTATCAACAAGTCTTACAGGCGGTTCGGAGAACGGTTCGTCAATCGAGTGCTCGGCGAGAAAGAGCAGAAACTTCTTGCGAAGCAGAGCAGGCCAATTCAGTTCCTGGCGGGACGTTTCGCTGGCAAGGAGGCGCTTATCAAGGCTCTGGGGACGGTTCTGCAGAACCGGCCCCGTTGGTGCGACATGCAGATCCTGCCCGATTCATCGGGGGTGCCGCGAATAGAGCTTGCCTCTGCGGATCCATGCCTGAAGGATGTACGGTATCACGTCTCAATCAGCCACGAGCACGACTTCGCGGTCGCCATGGTTGTGATCGAATCAGATTAGCAGGGGAGTTAGGTTGGAATAGGGAGGCTACTGCGCGACCGGGGCTGGATGGGCCGTGTCAACGGAGGCGGCCAGGGGGAAATCAATCCTGATAGTCGTACCTTTACCCACTGCCGAGTCTATGTGCAGCGTACCGTCGTGACCATCGATAATGCGCTTGCATACCACCAGACCGTAGCCGTGGCCGTCGTCCTTGGTGGTGAAGCGTTCGTTGAATGCCTTCTCCAGCAATTCGGGTTCGATTCCGGAGCCGGTGTCGGTGATAGAGAACGTGAAGTGGTTCTGCGCCGTATCCACATCGACCCTGGCGGTGATATGCCGACGGTCGCATTCACGGGTGGCATCGGCGGCGTTGTTGAACAGATTATACAAAAGCTGCTGAACGTGCGTATTGTCGGCGTTGAATGGGATGCTCTCGGGTAATGTCTTTAGCTCGAGGGTGACGCCCTTGAAGCGTTTCTGGGGGCGAAGATAATCCACGACCTCGGTCAGCAGGCGGGCAAAGCAGATAACCTCTTTGGAGGTAGAGATTGACCGCAGATCCATGAGATTGCTGGTGAAGGTCTTGATTTTGTCCACGTTTTCCTCAATGGCGCGCAAGTACTTATCCAGCCCATCGATACTGTTCTTGGCTACCTGGTGTTGCAACAACGACAGGTTTCCGGCGACAACACCAAGGAAGTTGTTGAGCTCATGGCCGATTTCGGCCGACATTTCACCTTTCGTAGCCATCTTCTCAAGCTGAATGGTCTCGTCCTGGAGGGCTTTGAGGCGCTGGTAGGCTTCCTGGGTCTCATCGAGCAGCTCCAGGTTCTCCAGCGAGATGGCCAATTGCGCGGCGCTCAGGTTGAGCAACTTCAGCGAGGCTTTGACCGACGCCGAGGAGCTGTCGCCGAGCTGGATAATCAGCAGCCCGTAGAGTCGATCGGCGCGTTTAATCGGCACCGTTGCGGTTTGAGCGGTGCTGGCAAACCAGTCTTTGATCACATCGCCGGCAGCAGGGCAAGAGTGCGACATCGCCCACAGGGGATGTTCCTGGAAGCTGGCCGTGAGCAGGGGTTCATTGAACTGCTCAGGGTCGAGCCGGGCGAGGGCTTCGGAAATCTCCTCATCGGGTACCTGCCGGTCGGCGACGGATTCATCGACAATTGAGAGCGCCTGGAAGTTGGTGTAGTCCTTTGACCAGTTGAGGACAACCCCGCGATCAGCATCGGAGTGTACCAGAGCGAAACGGAGTGACTCGATGAGTAGTGATCGTTTATCGCCAACTTCGTAGAGGACCTGGTTGAGGTCGCTGAGGTGTTCCAGGTGTGAATCCGAGTCGGATTTCGCCGCCTGTTCGCGCAGGGCGAACGCCTGTCCGACTGCCTGGCGCATCTCGTGCAGCTCGAAGGGCTTCATTATGTAGTCAACGGCGCCCTGTTTGATGGCATCCTTGGCCGAGTCCAGGTTGGCAAAGGCCGTCATGAATATGACGCTGATACCGGGCTGGATCTGGCGGGCCCTGGAGACGAGTTCTATTCCATCCATTTTGGGCATGCGGATGTCGGATATGATCAGGTCAAACTCCTGCTGCTCCATAGCGGCCAGGGCTTCTTTGCCGTTGGTGGCCATGGATAGATTGTACCCGTCCTCTTCAAGGGCTTCCTTGACGAGGGAAACAACGACTAACTCGTCGTCGACAACCAGGATTCGCGAATTTGCTCGGTCGGTATCACTCATGATGTTTCCCTGAGTTGGTTCAATCAGTCCACGGCCTCACCGAGTACAGTGCTGACAACCTCTTTGAGTTGCTTGATGCTGAACGGCTTCGACAGCAGTGAGTCAGGTGATGTTTCATTGGTGCTCTTGGTCGAGTACATTCCCAGATAGCCCGAGATCACGATCACCTTGGTGTTGGGCTTGTTGGCCTTCACGTACTTCACCACTTCTTCGCCGGTAACCCGGGGCATCTTCATGTCCGTGATTACCAGGTCGAAGTCGCCATCCTGGAGCTTCTCAATGGCCTCCTGGCCGTCGCAGGCATTGGAGACATCGAAAATATCCTCGAGTACTTCGTCGAGAAAATCACGGATGACTTCTTCATCGTCGACGATCAGTATTGACTTTCGGCTCATGATTGCTGCTCCGGGTTTGGAGTCGACGATGACGATGTGCCTTCATGCTCTGTATCGGACGCATGTGGATTCTCCTGAACCGGGACAACAACGGTAAAGGTTGTGCCCATGCCGGGGGTTGAATCCACCAGGATTTCCCCGCTGTGATCACGGATGATGCCATAGCTCACGGAGAGTCCGAGGCCGGTTCCTTTGCCGACTTCCTTGGTCGTGAAGAACGGCTCAAACAGTTTGTCGAGATTCTCCGAGGGAATACCCACTCCCTGGTCGATGACCTTCACTGCCACGGCTGGTCTACCGGTAGTCTCGCAGGTTATCGGTCCGGTAAGGACCTGAATGCTCGAGTCGGCCGGGGAGGCATGCATGGCATTGATCACCAGATTGGTGACCACCTGTTGCAGTTGTCCGGAGTTGCCCCGGATCTCCGGGAGATTGTCGTCGAGATCCAGATTCAATTCGATTTGATTCATGCTCAATTGGTGTTCCACAAAGGTGCAGGTGTCCTTAACGACGTCATTGAGATTGACCGAGTCGAAGTCTGAGGTTTTGGACGACCGCGAGAACCGCAGCAGGTTCTGCACGATGGTCTTGCAACGTCGGGCCTGGGCTTCGATATCGGTCAGGTAGCGTTTGTAGGCTTCTATTTCTTTTTCACCGGTCTTCTCCGGCGCGGTTTTGTTCAGTTTCTCCAGGGTAAACTGGGCGAAGCCCAGGATACCACCGAGCGGGTTATTCAACTCGTGGGCAACGCCGGCCGCCAACTGTCCGATAGCGCTCATCTTCTCCGACTGCACGAGCTGGGCCTGAGTCTGCTCCAGTTCCTCCGTACGCTCGACAATCATCGCCTCCAGGTTGCGGTTATAGTCCTCGATCTCCTGGCGTGACTGCTGCAGTGATTCGATCATCTGGTTGAAGGTGTGGGCTAACTGCCCGATCTCATCCCCCTGTTCGATAGCGACACGCTGGGTGAGATCTCCTTGCGAAACGCGGTTGGTGACATCGACCAACTCTTGAACCGGATCAGTAATGATGCGGACGAACAGGGCCATGAGGATCATGGCCAGAAGAACGACCGCCAGAGTGATTTGTATGGCTACCGTGGACGCATCGGCTATGGACTCATTCACTTGTTCGAGCGACAGGAAAATGGCGATGGTCCCGATTTCCTCGAGCACGTATTTGTATGTCAGTGAGGAGTCGTGGTACTGTGTAATCCCCAGGTTTTCGCGATCCACTCTTTCGATGCGGGAGACAATGGGGCGAATATACCGGATGAACTCGCCCTGGCCCGGCAGCGCCACGTAGTAGTCCTGCGTTTCTCGCTCGATCTCAGCGTCGTGCGCTCCATCAATCGACCGCAAGAGCGTGATGTTTTCGGGCACCGGTGTGCCCAGTTCGGCCAGGATGCGTCCCTCGGCGTTCTTGATGACGGCGTAGTGGACATCTTCGAACGCCTCGAGTTGTTTGAGTACTTCATCGAGCTCATAGGTAGATTCAAACAACACGCCGCTTTCGGACTGCATGGCAAGCAGTCTCGTCAGGGTTTCCCCGCTGGCCTCGAGTTCACGACGGTAGCCTTCGCTCTGACGCCTGATCAGGTACCCGGAGATGATGACAATGCACCCAATCAACAGGACGGAGAAGGAGACTACGAACTTGGCGCGGATTCCCACGTGCTTGTAGAAGCTGAACCAGCTCATCGGTAGACCTCCTTGGCTACAGCGACGAGCTCTTCGGGGATGGTGACATCGATATGTTTGGCGGTGTTTTCGTTATAGTGAAACCAGAGGACATCGGCGTTGGTGACATTGATCGAGTCCGGGCGTGCCCCGGCGAGGATCTTATTGGCGATTTGACCGGCCTGAAAGCCGACCGCCTTGTAGTCGAAATCCAGTGCAAAGAGGGCGCCGGATTCTACGACATTGCGCGAGAATCCCATAAACGGTATGCGCTTACGCAGGGCATTCAGCAGGATGTACCGTGTCGATTTCGAGCTGAACAGGTTCGGATCGGCAACGGACCATATTCCCTGAACGGTCGAGGCCAGCGAATCAATGGCCTTTGGCAGGTCCTTGTTGGATTCAACCAGGATTGGCACCAGTGTAAGGCCCTGTCGGGCGGCAATCTTCTCGGCTGACGGGATCAAGGATGAGGTGTTTGCAGTGTACAGGACACCCAGTCGTGTCAGG
>WJKG01000464.1 GCA_014729205.1 candidate division GN15 bacterium
AACCTATATGAAACTACCTGCATACAGTTCTGTGCAACCACCATCCGGTTTATTCTCCTTAACTTGTTGTAAAACAATGTCCTACGACTACGGTGAAGAAGAGGCACGCCAGTTGCCACTACATCGAACATGGAATGCTATTTTGGATCTGTCGACTTACCCGAAGACAACGCCATTGATAAGTCCGCTGTTGTCTCCTTCCACATCCCCGATCTGGGTATCAGGTTCAAGGCCCCTTTCGATGCAGTCGATCGCAACCACGGCGACTACGCCAGCCTGCTGGCACTGCTGGAATTCATCGACTCCAATCAGAAGTACTTCGCCAACCATACCTTTCAGATCTATGGCAACAACATCACGGTGATAAACCAGATCAACCGACGTGAAGACCCCCCGCCGGTCTTCAACCACTTGCTCAAGAAGGCGCTTGGCTATCGTGAACGTTACCGCTTCTCCCTGGAGTGGATTCCCACCGACGACAACGCCGCCTTCGAAGACCTTTTCAATTGACCCACCCCACGGATCAGCCATATACTTACTGGCGATGGCTGATCCCAGGACCTTACTCAAAGACATATCGGCCGGCCGCTTCAAGCCGGCCTACTACTTCTTTGGCAGCGAGGATTATCGCATCAAAGAAGCCGAGAAATTCCTCGCCAAATCGTTCCTCGGCGACCAGGATCTCTCCACCGGCTATCGACGAATCGATGGGCGCGCCATCAAGTGTGCCGACCTCCTTGCTGAGCTCTCCACCGTGCCCATGCTCGGCGATAAGCAGGTCTTCGCCATTAAGGACTTCCAGAGCTTCAAACCAACAGAAATAGAACGCGTACTCAAGCTCCTGGACCCGGCCGATCCCTCACGAGTCATCGTCTTCAGCTCGCCATCGGCCCGCACCCCCAAAAAGAACTCCAAGTTCTTTACAAATATGGCCCGCCACACCACCGCCGTGGAGTTCAATCATCTCACACCGAGCGAAACTGCCTCCCAGATCCGCGCCCGCTTCAAACGTGCCGGACTCACCATTGACCACGACGCCCTCTCTATTCTCACCGGCCTGATCGGAGGCAATCGCGGCGCCCTGGATACCGAGACCGACAAACTCATTGACTACTGCCGCGAATCCGGCTCCGTCACCCGCGACGATGTCAAGACACTCACCGCCGGCCACGAAGTCTTCAATGTCTTCCAGATCGGCGACCTCATCGTTCAGGGCAATGTCAACCAGTGTCTGGCCATGATGCGCTCGCTGCTGGCCTCCGGCCAGACCCCCGTTATGCTCATCAGCCTGCTGATCGGCCACTTCCTTTGCCTGTATCTGGTCAAGAACGGACAGAAACCGCTCCCCAGACGCGAATTCCTCACCGGCAAGTTCCGTTCGCAAGCGGCCCGCTACACCCATGAACAGCTCGCCGAAACCATTGTCGAACTCTCACGTGCCGATGCTCGCCTGCGTCACAGCGAACATATACCGGAAATGGTCCTCGAATCGCTCATCCTGCAACTGGCCGGAAAGGGGGAAAGCTGATGTTTTTGGGCCTGTTTGCAGGATTCTCGGAAGAAAAGCCCGCCTCATCGGTACCTAAAGCGAAAGTCGCGCTGGACAAGCTGTCCGAGCAACAGTTGATCGAGATGGCCCAGGCTGGCGACAAACGGGCTTTCGGATTCATCATCCGCAAGTTCCAAAAACGCCTGCTGCGCTTCATAGTTGGTTTGGTGAGGTCCTTTGATACCGCTGAAGACATTGTACAAGAAGCATTTATACGAGCCTACCAGGCCCTCGACCGGTTCAAACCGAACCAGCCGTTCTACCCCTGGCTGGCAACTATCGCCCGGAATCTCGCCTATAACCACATCCAGCGCGAAGAAAAAAGCGAGTCGCTGGACAAACTCACTGAATCCGGCTATGACCCCCAGGCAATTGACCTGGGACCAATGGAGCAAATGCTCGACGACGAAAGCCGGAAACGGTACTTCAAAGCCGTCATGGCCCTGCCGGCAAAGTACCGCTCGGTCTTTGTCCTGCGGCATTTCGAGGATATGAGCTATGTGGATATTGCCAGTTTTCTGAAGATTCCGCCCGGCACGGTCGACTCCAGACTCTACCGTGCCCGCAAGATGCTGATGGAAAACCTGAAGGACCTGTTGTAGATTTTTCGCTATGGATGATAATTACTACCGCGATCGCCTCTCGGCCTACGCCGATAACGAACTGCCGCTCGATGAGCGCCAGGCCGTCGATGAGCACTTGAAGCAGAACGCAGAAAGCCGACGCATGCTCGAGGAAATCATGCGCTTCAAGCAGTTTGCCCTCGAACACGGCGATCTGGACGACACCGACTACTTCGAACAGAATGCCCGTGCCATTGAGCAACGCCTCGGACTCACCGACGATGCCGAGGTTACCGACATCAGCAAGCCACGCTTCGCCGGTCTCGGATGGAAGATCGCCGCTGCTGCCGCCTCCATCGCCGTCCTCGTCTTCATCGGCCTCAACAGCGACCAGATCCGCAATATGCTCGCCTCGCCCGATGAACAGGTGCAGCTCTCAGAAAC
>WJKG01000465.1 GCA_014729205.1 candidate division GN15 bacterium
CCTCGGTCTTAATGACGTTCTGTACGTGCTGTTGTTTCTCGGCCAGTTCGGGGAAAGTATCGCCCATGAGTTCGACCATCAGCGGGACGAGCTTGAACATGAACGGTTCCTCGGCACCCAGTTGACGTCCGTGCCGTGCGGCGCGACGCAGGATGCGCCGGAGCACATAGCCGCGGCCTTCATTGGAGATTCCGGCACCATCGGCGATGGCGAACGAAAGGGCGCGAATGTGGTCGGCAATGACGTGGTGCGAGGGGACGTTGTCGGTGTATCTGGCATGGGTCAGGTCACTGATGGCAGCGATAAGAGTCTGGAAGATGTCGATACCGTAGTTGGTGTCGGCGTTCTGCATAATGGCGGCGATGCGCTCCAGTCCGGCGCCGGTATCGACCGAGGGGCGCGGGAGGTCGAGTAGGGGGCCATCGGGGCGCTGGTCGTACTGCATGAAGACGAGATTCCAGATTTCGACGTAGCGGTCGGTTTCGCCATTGACTTTGTCTTCGGGTCCGGTGCCGAAGCGTTCGCCGCGGTCGAAGTGAAGCTCAGAGCAGGGACCGTTGGGGCCGGTGTCTCCCATCGCCCAGTAGTTATCTTTCTTGCCGAAACGCATAACGCGTCCGCCCTTGAGTTCGGGGGCGATCTTCTCCCAGAGATCGAAGGCTTCATCGTCGGTTTCGTACACGGTGGCGTAAAGGCGGTCTTTGGGCAGTTTGAGGTATTTGGTGACCCATTCCCAGGCGTAGGTGATAGCTTCTTCTTTGAAGTAGTCGCCGAAGGAGAAGTTGCCCAGCATTTCGAAGAACGTATGGTGGCGGGCGGTGAACCCGACATTGTCGAGGTCGTTGTGTTTGCCGCCGGCGCGGATGCACTTCTGGGAGGAGGTGGCGCGGGCGTAGGGCACCTGGCGCTGTCCGGTGAAAACATCCTTGAACTGGTTCATGCCGGCGTTGATGAACAGCAGCGTGGGATCATCGTGCGGGATAACCGGCGATGACGGCACGACGGTGTGGTCGTGGTCCTTGAAGTAATCCAGGAAGGCTTGTCTGATCTGTGCGGTCTTAATGGTCGGCATCCTCATTCTTGTCTGATGGTGCACTCAGGATTTCCCATGCTTCGCGGGCGGCCTGATAGCCGAATCCTCGTCGCGAAAGGTAATTATATGCTTTGCGCTGGGCGGTTTCAAGCCCAATCTGGCTGTACTCGCGCAACCTGGAACGCAGCGCCCGGCAGGCGAGTTCGGTTTCGTCGTGTCCGGTGAGGGCGGACTCGGTGGCCATCTCGGCGGTGGCGCGGTCTATACCCTTCGTTTGCAGGTGAGAGAGCATGTAGCCTCTCCAGCAGGGTTTGCGTCTGAGCAGTCCGCGGGCGAGGTTGGTTGCAACCCGTGCGTCATCGAGTATGCCCTGATTGCGAAAGATGGCAATGATTTCATCGATGTGCTCTTTTTGGTGGCCCTTCTTTCGGAGGCGGACAGCGAGTTCCTTTTCGCTGTAGTCGCGGGAGGCGAGATAGTTCGCGGCCTGGCGACGGCAGGCAAGGCGGGCGGCTTCGGTTTCTATTGCTTGTACCTGCGAGTTGGTGAGGACGACGCCCTGTTTGAGCCCCCACTGTTCGGCGAGAGTTGATTCGATGAGGTAGCTTTGCCGGTTGGTAGAGAGGGTGATGCGGGCAGTATCGGACTGTATGGTAATCTTCTCGATTTTGGGCGGTGTGCTCATGCCCATAACTCCCTTTGGGTACGCCAAAATACGTTCGGGTGGTTTATTGTCGTCGTGTTTTATATGGCGACGGACGTTGGGCGTAAGTATATAGAAAGATGCATGAGTTAAAAAGCGTGAAATTTTGTTGCATTGCTTATTGACTCGGATTGTGAGATTGGTTATCGTGGTTTGTGGCAGCAAGGATCGTAAACCTCTGTGATATAGACGAATTCGCGATCATCAAAAATTCAGTATGTTGTAATCTGTTGTCTGACAGCCGGGTAACAGGGTAGTTTCTTTCCTCTTGGTTGGAAGTTGGATAACAGATTGTGGCGGGAGCAGTTATGGATCTGGACTTACAAGGTAGCATAGAGCGCTTCACCTTACCGGAGATTTTCCAGCTAATCGCCGCCGGCCGCAAGTCAGGGACCTTAGGTATCCAGAAGGACGATTCAATCGTCATGGTCTACTTCAAGGAGGGGGATATTGTGTACGGTTATGGCCCCCGCCAGACGTTTCACTTAGGCCAGCTTCTGCGAGACCGGGGCGTGATAACCAGCGGTCAGTTGGAGGAGGCGATTGGAATCCAGGCGCGGACGGAGAATTCGAAGCGGTTGGGTGAGATCCTGATTGAGCGTCGGTTTATTGACCGGGCTGATCTGGAGTCGGTAGTCAGGCAGCAGATCGAGGAGTTGTTGTACTCGCTGTTGTCGTGGGAGACGGGTTCATTCAAATTCTATGAGAACCAGTTTCCGACCGACGAGGAGATCACGGTACGCATCTCGGTGGAGAACGTGATACTGGAGGGACTGCGCCGGGTGGATGAGGCGAACATGGTGCGTCAGACCTTGCCGAACAGTGAGGCAGTGATGACGATCAGCGCCTCGCAGTCGGGTCGGTCGCGGGACGTATCGTTGGAGGCGGCGGAGTGGAACATTCTGGCGCTTGTTGACGGTCACCGTTCGCTGAACCAGATTTGTCAGAACAGTCCGTTTGATGAGCAGACGACGATGAGCAAGCTGGCGCAGTTGAAGCTAGCTGGTTTGATTACGCAGACGGAGCGCAAGCCGACGACGTCGTCGGATCAGTTGGAGCAGATGATTGATCGTCTGGCTGGTTTGTTCGAGTCTTACCTGACGGAGAAGACGGCTGGTCGGTCGGCAACGTCGTCGCGTCGGATTTCAGAAACCATTTTGGAGAACAGACAGTGAGTCAGGCCCGTTCGCTCAAGCGGCTGGAGAGCCTGCTGGAGACGTTTATCGAGCAGGTAGTTGCGACCAAGGAAGAGCGCCTCTCAGTGCTTCGGGGGTTAAATCGTCTGGATGATTTGACGCGTGAGTCCGACCAGGGGTTGGACATCACGGAGTCTATCGGAGAGTGGTTTGCCGAGCACAATCGCTGGTTGAACGAGCCTCAGCTTCGTGCGGGGGATGTCAGTCGTATCGCGCCGATGCTGGTGCGGATTCGTGAGTCGCTGGACAACCGTGGTGAGCAGAGTGCAGCGTCGATGAAGATACGTTCGGAGATCTCGCGATGGGAGCCGAGGGCGCAGGCGGCGCGTCAGAAGCTGGTGCTCAAGCGCGGTTCGGAAACGGCCGAGCCGAAGCCGGAGCCACAGGCTAAGCCGGAGGTGAAGGCGACGGTAGAGCAGGAGCCGGACGAGGACTCTATTGCGCGGCTGGACAACGTGTTGGAGCGTATGCACCAGATATTCAAGGGGGTTGCTCACGGGCGTAAACATGTACTTTCGGCGCTGGATTCGGCACTGAGATCGGCGACCGTACAGCGTCAGAAAGAGGCCTTGCTATTGTCGGGCTTTATCATATATTACCTCAAGCAAAATGGCTATAAGGTCGAACCGTATGTCAAGCGGCTGAAAGAGGCCGAGCGCTTGATTCGGGAGGAGGCATAGTTATGTTGTCACCGCACGAGAAGGCGTATTGCCAGGCATTGCTGGCGCTTCGGCAAAAAGAGTATGCCAAGGCGGAGACCTATTTCGGCCAGGCTGCGGAACATTTTGAGGATAACCGGGAGTTTATGATCCTGTGGGAGACCACCCGCGTGTTGCTGGCGGTCAAACGGGAGCTGGCCGGTTTGCCGCAAGAGGAACGTGATAAGATCGACATAGAGGAGGCATTTTCTCGTGGCTAAGAAAGTAGGTTTCACTGATAAGCTGCGTCGTGCAGCATCTGGTGAAGAAGAGAAGAAGCGGGAATTCGTCAAGCTGGTCAAGGCTGTGAAGACCGAGAATGGTCACTGGCGTTTCCGCACTCAGGTGGTTGAGGTTACCGATGACAACCGCAAGGAGATCATGGGTTAGACCTGGCTGCTACTTCTGAGTAAGGACTTGCGAACCCTTCCGCAATCACGCGGAGGGGTTTTGTATTTTGGGGCATTTACGATGAAGTCAGGGGCAGATAGGGGACGGCATTGTCGACAAATTCACCGGGGCCGTGTTCCTTGAAGG
>WJKG01000466.1 GCA_014729205.1 candidate division GN15 bacterium
CCACTACCTTCGGTGGATTGATCGGCTATGATTTCCTCTCGCGGTTCCCCGTACGCATCGACTACGCCAATCGAACCATGCGCGTCTATAATCCTGAGGGTTTCGTGGCGCCGGACACCGGTCACGTGATCCCGTTCGACCTGACCATGCAGGTGCCAACGATTACCGCCGAAGTCCTCGGTACGCCGGGGCAGTTCCTGGTCGATCTGGGCAATGCCTTCGGTCTGGTCATCCATCCCGGCTTCATTCGCGAGCACGGCTTGAAGTCACTGCTCTCTGATATCCAGTCCACCGACCAATGGCTCGGTGGCATGGGCGGCTCTCTCAAGGGCAAGACAGCCTACATCGCCGCCTTCCGTATGGGTGATGTACTCGTCTCTGACCTGCGCGTCATCTTGCCCGACTCCGGCTCCGGTTTGGCCGCATCAGAGGAGCTCGATGGTAACATCGGAAACCTCGTGCTCGAGAACTTTTCGGTCCTTTTCGACTACCCCAATCACCAGATAATAATCTACCCACCGTCAGAAAAATGAAACTAATCCCCTGGTTCATTTTTGTAGATGAAAAGGACCGATCACAAGGAGTGCTACCCCGATGGCAGACGCCACGATGACAGACCCCACCCATTTTGACGGAGACCACCGATGACTCACCCGGTTCTGTGTCGTTCAACAGCCCTTGTTCTGGCGATGGTCTTACTTGCAACAACGCTGCCGATGTCGGCACTGGCACAGGATGACAGCAACAGCGCCCCCGCCACCAAGATGGACTGGCACCGCATTTCCCACCAGGTGGGAGGACGCCTGGGAATCTGGAGCCACATCGGCGAGGACTCCCCGTCCGAGGATGAGACGGGCAACTTCCGCGCCGACTTCTCTGATCAGACGTTCTACCTGGAAGGATTTGTTGGTCTCCGTATCAGCCCGCTCCTTTTCGGCGAATTCTCTTTGGGCGTTGTCGACCGTGGCGATGTCACCATTCAAGAGGGCATCGACCAGCGCATTGGCAGCCTGCTGATTACCAGTTTCCTGCTTCATGCCCGAGTTTATCCCATTCCCAACGGTATTGGAAACTTCGTCCCCTGGGTCTCAATCGGTGGCGGCCTGTATTACGGGAGACGCAACGTCACCTTCACAACGCTCGGCAGCCCGTACTGGGACAATCTCGATCAAGAATCCCGCACTGCCCTCGGGTATAGCGTCGGCGCCGGAACGGATCTGGTACTCGCCAGTACCATTGCCCTGGAAACGCAGGTGCGCTGGATGCCGGTCGAATTCTCCGAAAACCTGGCGCTGACCGAAGACTACCGCGGACTTGCTTTCACAATTGGAATCAAATATCTATATGCGAAATAACGCAGTAAATGCTCTCAATAACCCCTCAGGGAGGAAATGATGAAAGTAGCGATTAATGGATTTGGACGTATCGGACGGCTCGTACTCAAGGCCGGACGCGAAACGGACATGGAGTTCGTCGCCATCAACGATATCACCGATGCCAAGACTCTTGCCCACTTGCTCAAGTACGATTCGGTACACGGAAAGTACCCCGGCGATGTTAAAGCCGGCGACGGTGAGATTACTATCGACGGCAAGAAGGTCAAGGTCTTCGCAGAGAAAGACCCGGCCAAGCTGCCCTGGAAGGACCTTGATATCGACGTTGTCGTTGAGTCTACCGGTCTGTTTCGAACCAAGGAAGCGGCCTCGAAGCATTGTGAAGCCGGCGCTAAAAAGGTCCTCATCTCCGCCCCGGCCAAGGGTCACGATGGTACCTTCATCCCGGGCATCAATGCCGATAAGTACGATCGCGAGAAACACCATATCATCTCCATCGGCTCCTGCACCACCAACTGCCTGGCGCCGGTCACGAAGGTACTCCTGGACAACTTCGGTATCCAGAAGGGCTTCATGACGACCATCCACTCCTACACGGCCGACCAGCGCCTTCTGGACGCTCCCCACAAAGACCTCCGCCGGGCGCGCGCCGCTGCCCTGTCGATGGTCCCTACCACTACCGGCGCGGCTAAGGCTATCAGTCAGGTTATCCCGGAGATGGAAGGCAAGATGGACGGTTGCGCCATGCGCGTCCCCACGCCCGCCGGCTCAATTGTCGACCTGGCTGCAGTCCTCGAGAAAGAAGTGACGGTGGAACAGGTCAACGAAGCCATGAAAAAGGCTACCGAAGACCCCGAGTTCGCCAAGGCCCTGGAATACAGCGAGGATCCGATCGTGTCGACCGACATTGTCGGCAATCCGCATGGCTCGATCTTCGACGCCCCTTTCACCTTGGCCAAAGGGAACTTCGTCAAGGTCTTCTCCTGGTATGACAATGAATGGGGATTCTCGAATCGCATGATCGACATGATGTTGATATTGTTCTAACCGCCGAAAGGACGGATAACAAATGGATATGAACAAAATCACAGTCGCCGACATAAACTTCCGCAATCGACGCGCCCTCGTGCGCGTCGACTTCAACGTGCCGCTCGACGACAACCAGCAGATCACCGACGACAGGCGCATACGTGCCGCCCTGCCGACTATCAAGAAGATTCTCGACGATGGAGGCATTGTCGTCGCGTGTTCGCATCTGGGTCGTCCGAAGGGCAAGCATGACCCCAAACTGTCACTGCGTCCCGTCTCCGAACGACTCTCACAGCTGCTGGACAAGGACGTTGTCTTTGCCGAGGACTGTATCGGCCCCGAGGCCTCCAATGTCGTCGACAAGCTCCAGCCGGGTGAGATCGTCCTGCTGGAGAATCTCCGCTTCCACGAAGAGGAGAAGAAGAACGACAGTGAGTTCGCATCGAAACTCGCCCGCCTGGGCGACGTGTACGTGAACGATGCTTTCGGAACCGCTCACCGCGCCCACGCCTCCACCGAAGGAGTCACCAAACACTTCGACCAGGCCGTGGCCGGGTTCCTCATGGAAAAGGAACTCAAATACCTCGGCGAGGCGATCGCAGATCCCAAGCGTCCGTATGCTGCCATCCTCGGAGGCGCCAAGATCTCGGGAAAAATCGACGTTATCACCAACTTACTGGATAAGGTCGACTTGCTCCTTATCGGTGGCGGTATGGTGTTCACTTTCGGCAAGGCCAAGGGATACTCGGTCGGCGACTCGCTGGTCGAGGAGGACCGCGTGGAAATGGCGCGCGAAATCATGGCCAAGCTACAGAACTCCCGGGCCAAACTGGTCTTCCCCGTCGATGCCGTAGTGGCGTCGGGGCTTGACTCTACCGAGACCGACGTGGTAGGGATCGACAATATTCCCAACGGCAAGATGGGACTGGATATTGGCCCGAAGACCATCGAGCTGTTCGGTCAGGAACTCCAGGACGCCCAGACCATCGTCTGGAACGGGCCGATGGGTGTCTTTGAGCGTGAGGCGTTTGCCAAGGGAACGTTTGAGCTTGCCCGGCTTCTGGCGAAGCTGACGGACAAAGGCGCTACTACTATTATCGGTGGCGGCGATTCTGCGTCCGCGGTTCAGAAGGCCGGAGTCGACGATAAACTCAGCCACATCTCAACCGGTGGCGGTGCTTCGCTGGAGTTTCTCGAAGGTAAAGAGCTTCCCGGCGTAGCCGCCCTCACCAACGCTTCCAGTGCCAAGGCGGTGTGAGTATGCGCAAAACAATCATTGCCGGAAACTGGAAGATGAACAAGACCGCAACCGAGGCCGAGGCGCTTTTGCGCGGTCTGCTCGATGGCGACTCCAGGACGGACAAAGCCCAGTTGCTGGTCTGCCCTCCCTATACGGCCCTCGAAACCGCGGGCAAGTTATTGAAGGGCAGCCATATAGCGCTTGGCGCCCAGGATATCTCCGAGCACGAGGAAGGCGCCTATACCGGCGATATCTCCGCTCAGATGATCTTGACACTGGGGGCCACCTACGTTATATTGGGCCACTCTGAACGAAGGCAGTATCATGCTGAAACAGATCAGCTTGTGAACGCCAAAGTAAAGACGGCGCTGAACGCTGGCCTGACACCGATCATTTGTGTCGGCGAGACATTGGAGCAGCGCGAGAACAATGAGACTGAATCGGTAGTGGCGGCGCAGGTCAAAGGAACCCTGGCCGATTTGGCGTCTGACCAACTCAAAAACGTGGTCATCGCCTACGAGCCAGTATGGGCAATTGGGACCGGTAAGACAGCCACTCCCGAACAGGCTCAGCAGATGCATCAGTTTATTCGGGAGAAGGTGGCTGAAAAGGACACCGAGGCCGCCGACCTTCTCCCGATTTTGTACGGTGGCTCTATGAAGCCGAAAAACGCCGCAGATCTTCTCGGTCAGAAAGATATTGACGGCGGGTTGATTGGTGGCGCCTCGCTTGATGCCGATAATTTTATTGGGATATTGAAGGCTGCAAGATAAGGAGCATTAAGCTTGTTCACGACTTGGGTTGTTTTTCACGTAATTATCTGCATCGCCCTGGTGCTGGTGGTACTCATGCAGTCGTCCAAGGGCGGCGGCCTCTCCGGCAGCATGTTCGGTGGTGGCGGCGGTGGTGGCATGGGCGGAGCTGTCTTCGGTGGCCGCGGAGCCACCTCGTTCCTCTCGAAAGCAACCACCGTTCTGGCGGTTATTTTCATGCTTAACTGCGGTGCTCTGGCTTACATGTCGTCGCGTCCGACCGGCCAGGCCGGTGGTGGGGTTGACATGGATTCTGATTCTCCCATCACCCGTCAGGCGCAGGAAGAGCGCCAGCGGTTCATGGAGCAACAGGAACGCCAGCAGGTTGACCAGGCACCCGGTTCCGATACCGCTGCACCCATACAGATTACTCCGAGCGAGGCGGCCGATACGGCCGGCGCCACTGGTGGCGGCAACTAAGCCTGCTTCTGGTGTCATGCTCGTGTAATAGTTGATGCGGAAGTGGTGGAATCGGTAGACACGCTATCTTGAGGGGGTAGTGGGGCA
>WJKG01000467.1 GCA_014729205.1 candidate division GN15 bacterium
CATCCGTCTCGATGACGTCCTGCTGGCTTCTTTCTGCAAGCGCGACGGGCTCGGCGATCCGCACGAGTTCCTCTCCGGGTACGAACACGCTGCGCGCGATCTGGGAGTAGACATCGAACTGGAGGCCGGTGTAACTGGTATCTCGGTGGAGAATGGTCAGATCACGGGTGTTTCGACCGCCAAGGGTGACATCAGTACCAATCTGCTCATCAATTGTGCCGGTCCGCAGGCGGGGTTGATTGCCGAGCTGGTCGGTGCCGAGTTGCCCGTGCAGCCGGTACGCCGTCAGTGTGTAACAACGGGCGAGTTGGACTTTGTCGAGCCGTACTTCCCTATGGTGGTCGATGTGGCCTCCGGGCTATACCATCACAAGGAGTCCAAAGGACTGTTGCTGGGCTGGGCGAACAAAGACGTTGAGCCTTCTTTCGACATTTCAATAGACCCCGACTACACCGACGCCATGCTGGAGAAGGGGCTGTATCGTATTCCGAAGCTGGAGACGGCAGAGGTAGCCAACCAGTGGGCTGGCTTGTATGCGACGACTCCGGACCATCATTCGATTATTGATTGGGAGCCGAAGGTCAAGGGTATGTTCCACGTCACCGGTTTCTCCGGTCACGGTTTCATGCACGCACCAGCGGCCGGTCAGGTTACGATGGAGGTACTCACCGGCAAGGAGCCCTCGGTTGACATCAAGCCACTGGGCATGGAGCGATTCGCCAAGGGCAGTCTGGTTGAGGAAACCAACGTCATTTAACAACTGTCAAACAGATACCTAATAGAATCCTAAGATACTCTCACCTTCCTGGAGGATTATGATGAGGACTATCACCGTATTAGCGGGATTGCTGATGCTGAGCGCTTTGGCCCTCGCCGGGACCCCGCTGCAAGAAGAGCAAGGTTGCCCCGCCCACCGCGCGGCCCAAGCCGGCCACACGGCGTTTGATGCCTTCCATCATGCCATGGCACCTGCCTGGCACGTAGCCTGGCCCGAAAAAGACTTCGAGGCCCTGTTTGCGGCCGGCCCTGAATTCAAAGAGCACATGAAGGGCGTGATGGCCCTTAAGCCGGAGTTTAAGACAACTGCCCGCAAGAAGGAATTCGCCAAGGCCCGTATCGAGTTCGCCCAACTGGTCAACGAATACGCTGCCGCCTGCGAAAGCAAGGATAAGGACAAGGTCTACGAACTCATGCCCAAAGTCCATGATGCTTTCGAACACACCGCCTCGTGTCTGCTGCCGGTCCACTTCCCTGAGTTCAACGGGATTGTCATAACGGCCAACCTGATTCTGGAGAGTCATCTTCCAGCTGACAATACCGAGGGGATTGTTGGCTCCACCGAGACCCTGGCCGCCAAGTGCGAGTCATTGTCCGAGGAGTCCATTCCCGAGGAGCTTGGCAGTGTCAAGGAAGATGTCTGGACGGATCTGCAGGCCATCAAGGCCACTGTCGCCAGCATGAAAGAATGCTGCGACAAGAAGGACATGGATGAGTATAAGGTGCATACAAAGAAACTCGAAGACCAGCTCAACGCGTTCCTGGAGACCTACATCTAACGGGAACATCGAGTGGTCAGGTTAATCAAGTACTATCGGGATGGTGCTCGCAGGTATCATCCCGATCTTGTGAAGGGAGCATAGCAGGAAGTATGAAGACCAAGATCACATTGATTGCCATTGTGCTGGCTGTATGGTCGCTGTTGGTCGTCGGGTCTTCGGCAGCGCAAGACGGTGTGATGGAGCTTGAAGTCGAGACCGATGACGAACTGACCATGTACGGCTGGTTGACACCATCGCCCATCTCCGACAAGCCGGCGCCGCTCTGGGTCCTGCTGCATCAGCGCGCCGAGGACCACACGAGCTGGGAGGAGTTCATTGCTCAGATCGCTCGGCGTTTCGCCAACAAGAAGGCTAAGCCGATCAATCATCCCCATATCCTCGCGGTCGATCTTCGAGGACATGGCAAGTCGACACAATTCGGCGACTTCTCCCTTTCGCATGCTAACATGCGCAATGAACACTTCGTACGTATACCACTTGACGTTGCCCAGATGCTACAGCAGCTCTTTAAAAATGAGGAGGTCGATCTGATGATCGACACCCCCAACACCGTCTTCATTGGTGCCTCCATTGGTGCCAACGCAGCCATAATGGCAACCGCCGAGCTCGACAGTCTCCCCGTACGGGCCGTTGTTATGCTCTCTCCCGGTGAGCACTATGCCGACATGTTTCCAATGGAATCCATGCAGAAGTTCAATGGCTATATGCTGGGTATAACGAGCACCGAGGACAAGTTTGCTGCGGCTTCGATGGACTATTTCGAGAAGAAGCTGGGCGATGACATCGATGTGATTCGCTATTCTGCCTACTCGCATGGCACGGGAATACTCGACAGGCATCCTGAGAGTACCGACGCAATACTTGACTGGCTTCTCTCACCGGAACAGTACCAGCCCAAAGCGTCCAGGCCGGAACCGGCGGAGGACACTACCAAAGTCGAGACTGAGTAGTGTAGCTGAGTGAGTTATAGATTAGGACTTGTTGGATTATCAGAGGCGATACTGAGTTACTGCTTGGTATCGCCTTCTTCATTGCCGTAGTCAGTGCCGAAATCCGAGCCACCCTCAGTGCCTTCCTCTCCCTCACCTTCATCGCTGGGTAGATCCAGCATGCGGGTGTCACCGTTGTAGCTTGTGGACCGGGTCGAGTTGAGCTTCATCAGCCGCTGCGTGACGTCTTTGATCTTCATGGCAGACTGCTCAATGGTCTTGAGCTTCCCCTGCAGTTCCTCGTCAAGGTCTTCCCGTTTCAACAGCAGAAGCTGAACATTCCCCAGGATCGCCGTGAGCGGGTTGTTGATCTCGTGGTTGACAGTCACCGCCATTTCGATTACCGCAGCCAGGCGCTCCTGATCCAGCAGTTCGCGGTCGGCGGTTGTGTCACCACCGGCCTGACCGGTCGCGGCCAGTTGCAGCGAGAGCAGCGACGAAAAAGCGTCAAGGAAGGCATCCTCGGCAATGACCGTGCGCTCACCTTCCTGCAGCCCTATGATAGCTCCAAAGATCTGATCGCCGAACCTGAGCGGCAATGTAAACGAGTGCTGTGGCGGATCAGAAGCAAAAGACAGATAAGCTGCCACCAGTTTGCGCTTGCGACGCAGCCCGAAAAAGAGATCCTCCTCCAGTTCCAGCAAAGTCCCCTTGAGCGTGTCGTCCTCAGTGTGCATTACCTGCATGGTGACCTCCAGGTTCTCGTCGAACAGGAACGCTGCAGCGCCTTTCAGGGAGACCAGTCGGCAGGCCTGTTCCAGAGCCCGCTGGGCCAACTGGCTGTAGTCAGCCCCACCAGCGGCGGAACGGGCCATTTCGGCCAAGACCTGATATTTGGAAGAAGTGTCACTCATTTATTGGCATTCATCACAAGTGCGCGTGTAAACAGCATTTGAGCAAACAAGGTGCCCCGAAACCGGCAGGACCGTCTGGTAATCGAACACCCCAGCCTCAAGGCCTGAAAATAGCCTAAAATCAGGCATTTAGCCAGTATTTTTCGCTGTGCAATTCCTGCCCACGGCAGCGGTAGCC
>WJKG01000468.1 GCA_014729205.1 candidate division GN15 bacterium
CCATTGCCCACATCGACAAAGACGGACTGCCAG
The DNA here is from genome assembly GCA_014729205.1 of candidate division GN15 bacterium. Lineage (GTDB taxonomy): Bacteria > Zixibacteria > MSB-5A5 > GN15 > FEB-12 > WJKG01. Next base: position 34 of record WJKG01000468.1, read on the forward strand.
AGAGGAAAACTGGCCAGCAGTGGGCCGATCAGTGGGATCTTGTTGAAGACCTGGATGGTCTTCCATCGGAATTCCTGATTGACAAAGAGCGTATAGTCGGCGCCCCGGGCCTCACCGGCATCGGTAGCCGGGCCAAGGACGTTTTCGCGAAAGCCGCGGATAGTGTTGGCGCCACCGAGATATAGCCGTTCATCGGACGGTACTGCCTGCGATTCGCCGAATGGTCTCGCCACGCCAGCACGGATGCGTGAGGCGGAGATCCACCCGGGCCAGACGACGTTGTAGGTGGCCCACTGGGCTTCGGCTTTGTAGAAGCTCTCATCACCGGCCAGGAAGCCACCATTGTATTCGGCGTTGAGCCAGGCGTGGTTACCGTCACTGGGGACAAACAACTGGTCGCGGGAATCGTAGCGGATGCCAAAGTAGAGCTTCCGGCGTACGGAGATAGTGTCTCGCTCCTTGGTGACCGGTATCAACTCCGGTGGCACATCGCTGATTTCAACTGACTCGTACTGCAGACCACCGTTAAACTCCCACTGCCTTCCGAGGCGGCGGACCGTGGAGAGCGATATGGCCCAGGACTGGATAGTGTAGTCCTGCAAAACGGACTGGATGGGGGGCTCGAACTCACCGGTCAGAGTGAGCGGCATGCGGAAATGCATCAGCCAGGGTTCGGTATAGCGGACCCGGTATCGGTGCGTGATAAGGCGGGCGTCGGTGCCGACGCTGAAGGAGTAGTCCGCGAGTAGTTCCAGACGACGGGAGCCGAAGAAGTTGCGTTTCCCGAAACTGGTGGAGATGTCCCACTGCAGGTCCTGGACCTCGGACTGACCGGCACCGATCTTGAAGTTGGCATAGTGGGGCTTGCGCTCGCGTACCGAGAGGCGGAAATCCGGTCGCAGGCGATCGTCACTATCGGGCTGACGTGTTATCTGGAAGGTGCTGAAATACCCCGATTCCCAAAGGCGTTCCTGGGACGCAAGGATATCGCGTCGACGGTACACTTCGTCCGGTCTAATACGTAACTCACGTCGCGCGACCTTGTCCTCGTAGTTCTTCAGACCGGTGATGGTGACATTGCCGAAATGCACGAGGTCGTCGGACCGCACTTCAAACTCGACGTCTGTGGTCGGTGGTGCTGTGAGTGTATCGAGCTGGTAGGATATCTCGGCATACGGATAACCGTGGTTGGCGAGAATAGTCTTCATATCGAACATGGCTTCTCGGATCTGGAACGGGTTTACCGGTCGGCCTGGGTTGAGACGACGGCGTACGCGCTCGAGATCGTCAGATAAATGCGCCGGGTAATGGCCGGTGATCTCAGTCTGGCCGTAACGGAAGCGAGCGCCTTCGTGGATAATGATATGCACCAGCACGTTGGAATCCGGTTCGAGAGGTCGATAGTCCTGCTCCAGCAAAACGCCGAGGAAGCCGTTGGACAGATAGAGATACATGATTTCCAGGCTGTCCTTTTCGGCGGTTTCGCGCTGGAGACGACTTCGGCGATCACCACGAAGTGCTCGCCAGAAGTTGCGAGTTCGGGAATACATGTGGCTCTCGATAGTACCATCGGAGAAGTGCTCGTTGCCTTCGATGCTGATACTGTCGATGACGGGCTTGTTGCGAATCCAGCGCAGCATGTGACGGTCGGTAGTTTGACCGGTGGCGGATGCGGCCGCCGCCACGACGAGAGCAAGAATGAGCAGACACAGCCACGAACGCATGATCAGAACTCCCAGTGCGCTTTGAGGTTAATGTGGTAGAGTTCTTCTTCATCGCGGCGCCCCTCGAGAATCAGCGACTTGCTGAAACGATACTCGAAGCCGACCTCCTGCCCCGTCTGACCGGAAATGCCGCTGCGGCCGTACACGTAGAGATTGGGTGTCGTGTAGAATCCAAGCGTGATTTTCGCCTTGAGCGGATCGAGTTCACCCTCGGGGGTAGCATCGATTTCGAATGTCTCCACACCCAGTTGCGAGAGCTGCCTGCTGCCAATCCGGGAGACTTCCGACGAGATCAATCCCGATAGACGCTGACTAATCTGGCCGGAGGTCTCAAGGTTTTCGGAAGTGGAGTAGTTGGCAACAATGAGAGGGAGTAGATCCTCGCGCGAGAACTCCGACCCTTCTCCCGGGTTGATCTCTGGTTCTTCGAGGGTACCCGTTACATGTACGGGTATTTCTATTCGCTCGGTGACAGGTTCTTCCTCACCGGCTGCCGGCCTGACTCCGGTAACATAGGTAGAGGCGTGGATGTCAAGCATGGGATTGAAATCAGGTGAACCTTGAAAGACAACGTATGACTCTGGTTCAATGCGGAAGGTCTTATCGAACAGGAAGCCCTTGCCGCGAAGGATCTCCAGTTCCCCAAACAGGCGGTAGTTGCCCTGCTCACGTTGGACGTTTATCTCGCCGGCGAACTCGGCATCAATGTCCTGGTTTTTGATCCAGTAGTTGGAGAGGATATCGACTGTTATATTCAGATCCCACGACTCCTGGTTGCCCAGTTGTGCCATAATCGGCGAGCCTTCATCCTCAGTCGCGAACTCGACGCGGTACTCCATGGAGATCAGGGTGAGATCGCCATAGACGGTGGGCGGTGAACTGCCCTGTACATGGAAATCGCCGAGGAAGCGTCCCTCTACGTCCTCGAGTTCGTAGCGGAAGGGGAAGCCGCGCTGAATGGACACATCGAGATTGTAGTCGATTTCGTTCAGGGACAAGAGGGTGACTTCGCCATCGATACGGGCATAGCTGGGACGGTGGCTCTTCTTCTCGTCGCGGACATAGACCCGGCCATTCTCTATAATGATATGGTTGTTCTCCATGTAGACACCGAAGGAGTCGGCGTAGAACGGATCGACCAGATCGAAGTACTTCAACTCGGCGGGCACCCACTCACCGTTGACGGAGTCCCCCACTATGTACGCTTCTCCTTCGAGCTGTGGTTCCTCGGGCCTGCCGAACAGGCGGAAGTCGGCCTCGAAGTGTCCCTTGAGTTGCTCAATATCGGGCAGGACACTCAGCACCAGATCAAAGCGTTCGTCGTGCGCCTTCATGCTGATGTTCATGGATTCATCGGGGAAGCGGCTGACGACGTCACCGCTGAAGGCGAGGTTGACGGGAACCTGTCCGGAGGCGTAGTAGTATCCCTCCAGTGACTTGACGACCAGGCTATCCACCTGCAGGACTCGATCGGCGTAGTCAACCCGTGAGATAACTTCGCCAAGATACAGGTCGTCGTAGACGAGCGAGTCGATGCCGCCATTGAGTATGAACTCGGGTGCATCGAAGGCTCCCTGCAGGAGCGCATCGCAGGAAAGGTCACCGGCGAGCACCAGCGAGTCGGTAAGCAGTGACATCCATGGTCTGATAGGAACGTTGTCGATTGAAAGCACGAGGTCCATCGTTTGATCGTACCCTATCAACCCGTTGGCACTCAGGCGGGAATGCTCGTTGCCGAGCGAGCCTTCGCGGATACGGAACCCGACGGTGTCGATATCGATGACGATTTGTGACTGGGCGTAGAAGTCACGATCCAGAAGCTGCAGGTCAACGGAGTCAATCCAAAGGCGATTGGGTTTGCGCTCCGAGTCAAAAA
>WJKG01000048.1 GCA_014729205.1 candidate division GN15 bacterium
GTCACATACATCCGCCAGTTGGTCAAGAGGGTCAAAGGCTCCCATCACGGTTGTCCCCGATGTCGCCGCTACCATGAATGGCGCCTTGCCTTCCTGCCTTGCCTGCGCGAGCGCCGTGTCCAGTTGCTCCGGGATCATTCGGCCCTCACCGTCGGAAGCAACCTCGACAACGTTGGCAGTGCCAATCCCGAGAACATTGGCCGCCTTACCAAACGAATAGTGCGCCTGGTTCGAGATCATCACGACCGGTCGCTGATCGGTCCCCTCGCACAAACCATACGTGCGTACCTTCGGGAAAGCGTGGTGACGTGCGGCCAGCATGGCAACCAGGTTGGCATTGCTGCCGCCGGTGAGGAAGATACCGTCGCCGTCACCGAACCCGGCCATGTCCAGAAGAGTGCTGATCACCTCCCTTTCCATCAAAGTGGCGACCGGAGCGACCTCGTAGGTGTAAATTGACGTATTGGTTGCGGCACTGAGAAGCTCGCCGGCCACGCCGGGAAGCGAGAAACCCGCCCAGAGCGGGTTCAGGAACCGGGGGTGCGCTGTCTTGACACAGTATCTCAGGTACTGGGCGGCCTCTTGCAGGACTTCATTGTCACTCCGCCCCGAATCCGGCAGTTTCAAGCTTAAGCGATCGGTCAATTCCTGTGGTTCGGCGAAGTCGACGACACGGGCCTCACCGCTCTGACTCTCATCGACATAGCGGTCGATTAACTCTATGAGTTCTGCAAAGAAGTCTTTACGGTTCATCGTCTTCCCTATCGGTTGCAGCGTGGCCGAGCCGTCGCGGCGGGTGAATCCCCGAATGTACCCATTTGTCCGGCGACTGTCAAATGCGCTGAACGCAACCGACATAAGATAAATGGTTGATCATACCGCCCGTATACGTACATTATAAGCTTCACCCCGGCCAATGCTGCAACCTGGGAGTCGGGGTCGCGTAGAATCCGTGTATATCCAGGGACTGACCGAAAAGCATAGGTGAGGACAGATAGATTATGGCCGAAACTGAATCGAAAGCTCCCTCGAACTTCATCCGCGAGATAATCGACCGTGATTTGGAAACAGGCAAGAACGACGGACGAGTGCATACGCGTTTCCCCCCTGAACCCAACGGCTACTTGCATATTGGCCACGCCAAGTCTATCTGCCTGAATTTCGGTCTGGCCCGAGACTACAAGGGCAAGTGCAATCTGCGGTTCGACGATACGAACCCGATGAAAGAAGAGGAAGAGTATGTCGAGTCAATCAAGCGCGATGTGAACTGGCTGGGTTTCGACTGGGAAGACCGTGAGTTCTATGCCTCGGACTACTTCGAGCAGCTATACGAATGGGCCGTCAAACTCATCAAGGACGGCAAGGCGTATGTCGATGATCTCAACGCCGAGGAGATCCGCGAGTATCGTGGTACCCTGACCGAGCCGGGAAAAAACAGTCCACACCGTGATCGTACTATCGAGGAGAACCTGGACCTGTTCGAGCGCATGCGCAATGGGGAGTTCCCGGATGGCTCGCGCGTGCTTCGCGCCAGAATCGACATGGCCTCGCCGAACATCAACATGCGCGATCCCGTGATGTACCGCATCCTGCACGCCAGGCACAATCGTACGGGCGACAAGTGGTGCATCTACCCTACCTATGACTGGGCGCACGGTCAGAGCGACTCGATTGAAGGGATTACACACTCTGTTTGTACGCTGGAGTTCGAAGATCACCGGCCCCTGTACAACTGGTTCGTAGAACAACTGGGTGTACACCACCCGCAGCAGATCGAGTTTGCTCGTCTTGAGCTTTCTCACACCATCATGAGTAAGCGCAAACTGCTCAAGCTGGTGCAGGAAGGTCACGTGGCGAGCTGGGATGATCCGCGCATGCCGACCATTTCCGGCTTGCGGCGGCGAGGCTACACACCGAAGTCTATCCGGGATTTCGCCGAGCGAATCGGTGTGGCCAAGCGACGTGACAGCGTGGTCGATATTGCCCTGCTGGAGCATTGCCTGCGCGAGGACCTGAATCTGCGGGCGCGGCGTGTCATGGCCGTCCTCGATCCGCTGAAAGTGACGATTGAGAACTACCCCGAAGACAAAGTGGAGGAGTTCGAGGCGGTCAATAACCCGGAGAATGAAGCCGATGGCACACGGATGATACCCTTCAGTCGCGAAGTGTACATTGAGCGCGGCGACTTCATGGAGGACCCGCCGAAGAAGTTCTTCCGCCTGGCACCCGGACGTGAAGTACGGCTTAAGCACGCCTATTTCGTCACCTGCAAGGAGGTGATCAAGGACAACGATGGTAACATCGTGGAACTCATCTGTACTTATGACCCGGAGAGTCGTGGTGGAACGACACCGGACAAACGGCGGGTGAAGGGCACGTTGCACTGGGTGTCGGTCAGGCACGCGGTGGAGGCCGATGTACGGCTGTACGATCACCTTTTTATAAAGGCTGATCCGAACGATGCTCCCGAGGGCGAAGACTTCACGGCCAACGTCAACAAGGAATCACTGACGATCCTCAGCGGTTGCAGGGTGGAGCCTGGTCTGGCCGATGCCACCCATGACGACCTGCTGCAGTTCCTGCGCCATGGCTACTTCTGCCTGGACGAGAAAGACTCCACTGCAGAACGACTGGTGTTTAACCGTTCGGTTGGACTTCGTGATACCTGGGGTAAAATGCAGAAGAAGGGGTAGCCTGCCAGGGCTGCCTTTACTTCCGTTTGGGGCGATGATAGTGCGTTGCGGTGCCGTAGATGAGATCGGCCGCCTCCATTACCGTCTCTGACAGCGTCGGATGCGGGTGAATCGAAAGCCCGAGATCAGAGGCAACAGCACCCATCTCAACTGCCAGTACGCCCTCCGCGATGAGTTCGCCGGCGCCGGGACCTGCCACTCCCATGCCAAGGATGCGTTTGCTCTCCGGGTCGACCAGTAACTTGGTAACGCCATCTGTGCGCCCCAGTGTCTTGGCTCGTCCGGAAGCCATCCACGGGAAACGAACCACTTCGACATCGACACCCTCGTTCTTGGCCTCATTGGACGTCAGTCCGCACCATGCTACTTCCGGATCAGTGAAGACAACTGCCGGAATGGCCTGCGGTTCGTACGCTACCTTCTTACCGGCTGCGACCTCCGCCGCGACACGCCCTTCGTGCGAGGCCTTGTGAGCGAGCATCGGCTCCCCGGCGACGTCCCCGATGGCGAAGATGTTCGACTCCGTGGTCCGGCGCTGCTCGTCAACCTTGACGAATCCGCGATCATCGACTTCTACCTTCGTGTTCTCCAGCCCAATGTCGTTGGAGTTGGGTCGGCGCCCGACCGCCACCA
>WJKG01000469.1 GCA_014729205.1 candidate division GN15 bacterium
GCGCAGGCCAGAACTATGGCCCGCCGCGTGAGACTGTCTTTGGCCGACGGTGTCAATCCCAGCGTGAAATCCATCAGCCCGTTGTGGCCAACATAAGCCAGCAGATCGGCGCGACCTGCGACGCGTATCATACTATCCCCAATGCGAGTCGAATCCTCGCGGTGTCCAGCGGCTGCCTCAAGGAAGTGCTCTATGGCAACACGTATCCGGCGCCCGTCGTAAGCATCGGCAACAATAACCGTAGTACTCTCGCTTGACAGGAATACACAGCGCTCCAGAATGGTGTCTGCGGATAGCTCGGCACGCGAAACCGACTGCCACCTGTCCGAATTGCTGATGAAAGTGCGCACACCGTACAGGGCACCCCAATACAAGTTGGTGCGCGGATTCTGCCCATTTCCCAGATCAGCGGCTACCGGTACGATGCCTTGATGTTCATTGTCGCAAAGAGCCACATAGACGTGAACTACCTTGAGCGAATCCCTTTCTCTGCTTTCATCAATAGGCTCCACAGCATTGGAGATGTAAGTCGGGACCGGGACAAACAGAAGGATCATGATCAACATGAGGCCAGACAACCCGAATGCCGGCCTGGGCACTGCGACTCTCATCATCATCGTGACCTCCTGTAAGAGGGACGAGGTCAGTACGGCTGTGTTTAACCGCTTTTCTTTACCTGCGATACCCACTTGGGTGCAGACCCTACTCTTTGACGAAGTAGCATGTTCAACTGGGCGGAATGGTGTTGCACATGACGCATGTTGTAAAGGAGTAGTTCCGCCACTGTCAGTGGTTCTCGCATCGGTGAGGGCTGGTGGGCTTGTTCCTCGGATAGTGCCAGGACCGTACTCCGGCACTTGGACCGACCATATTCCAAGTACAACAGTAGTTCATCTTGTGAGTAAACACGGTCGGGCATTTTGCCCTCGGGGGCCATCTCACTCATGGTAAATGGTTCGGGCGGGGCGTAAGTGTCCGGAGACTCCGACAGATAGTAGTCCAGCCAGAAGAGGGTGTGATAGGCCCAATACCAGTACTGATGGTAGGGCTTGCGATCGCTCCAGATTTCTTCCGGGCACTCACGGATGGCGTTTTCAAGTGTTTCGATAGCGGCGCCGAACTGGCGCCAGATCAGTTGATTCCATTGGTTACTCATAGTAATGGCATTATAGTAGAGGCAGGGCGGGAAGTAAATCACATCGTGCGGAGGCTCCTGGCCGTGAACCAGGCGGTAGAGATCCTGACACTGACAAACCTAATCGTGCTCGACAGGTTCCCCGGGCCGTGGGGTGACCGCCACCTGCCGGCTAAGCGATCCGGCCCACGACTGCGAACTCGCTGCCATCGGGATCGAATGGAGATCCGGCAACGTCAGCGTAGGTGTCACTCAGCGCAATGCCGTTCTCAGCGAGTTCCTGCTTGAGGGATTCGGGCGAATAGTGTTGCAGCCAGTTATAGACGGTGCGAATTCGCCCAGGCTCTATCAGCGTGTATTTGTCCAATACGACCTTCTCTCTGTCGTACTTGAATACGTTCACGAAGCCATAGTACTTACTGGCCGACCAGAAACCGCTGAGCTGATTGAGTTCGTACGTGGCGCTTTCGGTCCGGGTGTCGAATGCGGCCAGGGAGTATACATCGAGCAGGACAGCGCCGCCGGGAGCCAGGAGGCTGCAGAACTTCTGGAGCATGATACGGCGTTGCACCGGGCTGAGGGCACAGAAATCACACATGATCATGATTATCAGGTCGAACCGTTGATCGCTTTCGAACTCCAGGTAGTTGGTGTGATGGTAATTGATAGCGAGACCTTCATCCCGGGCCGCTTTGCGGGCATACTCCAGCGAACTGAGAGAGAAGTCAACACCGGTAACCCTGGCACCATAGCGGGCCAGGCGGGTGGTATACAGCCCGGGGCCGCAGCCGAAATCGGCAATGCGGGTTCTGGGCGTCAGCTTGAAGTGCTCAGTGATCCACGCCACGGAGCGGTCGATGAAGGCGTGGTTGCGCGAAGCGGCATTGACCGTGGGGTGAAGATGATACTCGAGCATCTTACGGGCGGTGTGCTCATCAGTCCAGAGTTCCTCAGCGGTATAGAACTGCCAGGGTTCCGGGCGGGTGTTTATCTGTTGCAGCAAGTCGAACACATGCATCTCCAGTGTCAATCAACTCGACTCAGGTGGTTACACTAAGGCACTGGATGCCGATGGTCCCGTCATCGATGACGCGGGAGGGGTTAGCGTTGGTTTTCGAGCTCGGCGTACCAGTTAAGGGTGACTTCGATCTGATCGCTCAGCGTGCCTCTATTTTTGTCGTTTTCGATGAACAGGAATCTCTTTCCATCGCTTGAAACGTCGTACCTCCAGAGTAGCGTCGTTACATCATTTCCCCGGGTGAAGGATCGCGCGAACAGGCCAACCGGGGTACCCATCTCGAGGGTGTTCTCGGTCCTCATGGGCATTGACATGAGACTGTCTTTCATGATGAAGAAGATTTCGTCCCCGCGAGGACTCCATTGTACCGCAGTAACCCCATCGGGCAGTCGCCACTTCTCTCCGGGTCTTTCTAAGTCGTAGATGTAATATCCTGCGCTGATAC
>WJKG01000049.1 GCA_014729205.1 candidate division GN15 bacterium
CCTCCTGGTCGACCACGGGTTTCAACAACACGAATATCAACAACCTGACCAATGACAACATGCTGCCCTTCATTATCACTGTGGCGTGTGTCAATGGCGAGTTCGACGGTTACACCTGTTTCGCCGAGACCTGGATGCGCGCCACCAATGGCACCGAGCCGACCGGCGCGCTTGGCATCTATGCCTCCTCGATCAACCAGTCCTGGAGCCCGCCGATGGATGCCCAGGATGAGTGCACCGACCTGTTGATTGCCGAGGATAAGACTACTTTTGGCGGTATCTGCTACAACGGCTCCTGCAAGATGATCGATATCAACGGCAGTGGCGGTATCAGCATGTACAACACATGGCACATCTTCGGTGACCCGTCGGTCCAGCTCATGACCACCGACCCGACCGCAATGACAGTCAACCACGATGGCGCGGTCTTCTTCAACTCCGCATCCTATGAAGTTGAAGTTGTTGGTGTTGAGGGCGCTCTTTGCGCGCTGTACTACGACGGCGTACTGTACGGCTCCGCCTACACCGATGCTTCCGGCATGGCTACGATCACTCTGGATCAGGCCCTGCCGATCGGTCAGGATGTCCTGTTGACAGTATCCTCCTTCAATCACTTGACTGTGATCGACACTGTCGTCCCGACCTCAGATCTGACCATTCTCCATACCCCGCTGGAGAACACCAAGGACACTCTGAATGACTATGAGGTCTACTGCGACATCTTCACCGATTCTCCGCTGAAGACTGACTCGCTGTTCCTGTACTGGGATGCCGGCTACGGCATGACCGAGGAACTGCTGACCCCGACCGGTGTCGAGGCCCAGTACATGGCCACGATCGACGCCCAGCCGGCCGGCACACAGATCAACTACTATCTGTGGGCTACCAATGACGCCGGTTTCGTGGACAGCCTCGGTGAGTTCACTTTCGAGGTGATCGACTACCAGATGTACATGGACCCGGATACTGCCGACCAGCTGGTCGCGGTTGACGATACCGCGAATTACACGGTGACCGTCACCAACGACGGCGTGCTGCCCGATGAGTACACCCTCTCGGTTGCCGGCAATACCTGGGAAACCCGTATTGTCGACGAGAACGGCATGGGTGAGATCACTTCTACCGGTGAACTGGTTGGTGATGAGATGTTCACGTTCCAGGTCCAGGTGGTTATCCCGTCCTCGCTGGAAGGCGATTTCGACGAGGCCACCGTCACGGCTACCTCGGTGAACGACGCCGCCGTGACCGAAGACCTGTTGTTGCATACGGTATCCGCTGGTGAACCGTGGCCGATCCCGTTCAATGCTCAGTTCCCGTCGATGACACTGGATACTTACAAATGGGAGACGACCTACGGTATCACGGTCACTGGCGATGCACTCAACCCGCCCACACCGCCGTACTGCATCAATCTCGACGGTGAGCCGAGTGCGGGCGACACGCTGACTTCAGAGATGATCAACCTTAAGAATGAGACCAACGTCCTGCTGAAGTTCTACTATCAGCGCGGTGGCAATGGCGACTCGCCGGAGGCCAGCGATGATGTAACGGTCGAATACGTTGACTCAGCCGGTATCTGGCACGAGCTCGCGGTCATCGATGGTGACGGCGAAGACATGACCGACTTCGAGGAGATGGTCATTCAGCTCCCGACGGGTGCCATGCACGCCGGTTTCCGTTTTAAAATCTACAACTATGCAACCAGTGGTAACTTCGACGACTGGTTCATCGACGATATCTACGTTGGCCACCCGGCCGATTACGACCTGGTGATGGTCCCGACCGTACAGGAGGAGTTTGGCGCCAACGGCGACAGCGGCCTGTTCAGCACCTATGTTCGTAACAAGGGTGCATTGTCGGATGCCTATGACCTGAGCGCATACAGTTCCAACGGCTGGGGTGTGACCTTCTTCGATCCTTCGGGCACTACCCCGATCACCTCCACCGGTACAGTCTTGCCGACCGACTCGGTCCGGGTGGTGGTCAAGGTAGCGGTCCCGAGCGATGCCCAACTCCACGAGCGTGATACCACCTCCATCACGGCAACCTCACAGGGTGATGCGGGTATTTCTGCTCTGGCGACGGTTATTACCGAAGCTACCGGTCAGCCGGGTAACTACCCCTGGTATGAGCCGTTTGCCGATTCAGGCTGGTTCACCGCTCGGTGGATGCTGAATATCGGCGCCGTGCTGTCCGAAGCTGCGCTGCTTGAACCGACCGAGCCTTACTCGCTATGTCTCGATGGCGGTAATGACACCGTTGTTTCGCAGATGATCGATCTGGCCACTCGCGGCGATGTGATCGTCAGCTACTACTACCAGAAGGGTGGCGGCGGCGATATTCCTGAGGTCAACGAGGATCTCTATGTTGAATACAAGAACGAGTATGGCCAGTGGCTCACCCTGAACCAACACCTGGGTGGCGGCGACGCCATGATGTCATTTGAGGAAGTCGTGATTGGCCTGCCGGATGACGCCTATCATTCGCAGTTCCAACTCCGCTTCATCTCGTTCGGCTCCTGTGAGCAGTGCGATTACTGGTATGTCGATGATGTGCGCGTTGACTTCGCCGCCTCGATAGCGGTCAGCCCCGGCAGCATGGATATGTCGATGATGGTGAACGACTCGTCTGATCACGAGCTGATCATCAGCAATGCCGGTCCCGGCGCACTCACCTACAACATGTCGGTGCTTCCGGTTATCGGCCGTGGCAATGATGCTCTCGGTAACCTCGCCGCCTCAGGCGAAATGCAGCCGGCGCGTCGCCACTATCCGGATGGCTTCGATGACTACGAGGACATCAAGGGCAGTGAGGATCCGCGCGAAGGCTTCCCGGTCACCCGAGGTGCCGGCGGTCCGAATGCCTTCGGCTACTACTGGATGGATTCCGATGAGGACGGCGGTCCGACCTATGAGTGGATTGACGTCTCTGGTACCGGCACCGATGTCATCGATCAGCTTTCCGATGACAGCTATGCAGGTCCGTTCAGTATCGGGTTCTCATTCCCGTACTTCGATACCGCCTATACTGAGCTGTTTATTGGCTCCAATGGTATCATAGGATTCAATTCCACCGACATGGATTCGCGGTTCAAGACCTCTATTCCTTCAGCAGACACGCCGAATGACATCCTGGCCTGGCTCTGGGATGACCTGAATCCGAGCGACGCCGACAACACCGGCGGCCATGTCTACGTGGACACCAATCCGGAGCGCTGCGTCATTTCCTTCGTAGACTATCCGGAATACGGCGCGGGTCCGGGCGAAGTGATCACTGCCCAGGTGGTGCTCTACTCCGATGGCACCATTCTGTACCAGTACGACACTATTGATCCGGGATTCGATTCCGACAACTGCGCGATCGGTATGGAGAACGCCGATGGCTCTGACGGTCTCGAGGTTGCCTACCTGACATCGTATCTGAAGGATGGTCTGGCGGTCAAGTTCGTTAACCCGTCGCAGTGGATGACACTGTCGCACTCTGGTGGCAGCCTGGCGGCTGGCGAAGCCGACACGGTTATGCTCCATGTCCAGACAATGGATATGGATACCGGCAGCTACGCCTGCAATATCATCGTTGCCAGCAACGACCCGGACCCGGCGGACAATCCGACGACTGTCCTGGTCAACCTGAGTGTGTCCGACACCCCGCAGTATCTCTGCGGTGATGCCAACGGTGACGGACAGGGACCGAGTATTCAGGATCTCACCTACCTGGTTGACTTCCTGTTCAACGAGGGCCCGCCGCTGAATTGTCAATGACGATGAGCGAACGAGCATGACTGCTGTAAACCAGTAGTCATCTCAGAGATAGAATACACGGCCACTCCGGGGGTTTCCCGGGGTGGCCGTTTTCTGTGCTGGACTGTCGCTGGTGCTGGCCAAAATCCGACACCTTGACAGAACCGTTGTGAGAGCATACTTTTTGGGCTCGTCTATGTACTGACAGCGTAAAAGGTTAGTGATGACCACTAAGATACTCAGGAAGATCATCTAAGGAGGCATGGAAAGAAAAAATGGCTAACCAAATGGACTCCCCGATGATTGAAGCGCGGGGCTTGACCAGATACTTCGGCGCCTTTGTGGCGATCAAGGATGTATCCTTCTCCGTACCCAGGGGTCAGGTGGTGGCCTTTCTCGGGCCCAACGGGGCCGGCAAATCAACGACGATGAAGATCCTGACCGGATACCTCTCGGCCAGCGAAGGCACGGCCAGAATATGCGGTATGGACGTGGCCTCGCAACGGCTCCAGCTCGCGGCCAAACTCGGCTACTTACCGGAGAACGGCCCACTCTATGACGACATGACACCGGTCGAACTCCTACGGTTCTTCGGTGAGGCGCGCGGACTGGACAAGACAACGTTAAAGGCAAGGATCGACGAAGTCACCGGTCTGGCAGCGTTGGAGGCGGTGCTGGAAAAGCCGATTGGTAAGCTCTCCCGGGGTTACCGTCAACGTGTCGGACTGGCGCAGGCGATGTTGCATGATCCCGAGGTCTTGATCATGGATGAGCCCACCGCAGGACTGGATCCCAATCAGATCCGCGATTTCCGGGACAACATCGGGCGCCTGGGCGAATCCAAGACCATCATGATCTCAACACACATTCTCCAGGAAGCAGAGGCTGTGGCCGATCGCGTGTTGATGATCTCAGGGGGAAAGATGGTGTTCGATGGTACACCCGCGGAGTTGAAGCAATCCGGTTCGCTGGAAGAAGCCTTTTATCGCCTGACTGACTACGGTGATGCCATATCGGCCAGCACCCCTCAAGACCAGGGAGGTGAAGTATGAAATTGAATTGGACCTCCATACTCGCAGTCGCCAAGCGCGATCTCAGGTCGTACTTCTCCAGCCCCACAGGGTATGTGTTTGTGACGCTGTTCATCTTCCTGAGTGCGGCGGCCGCTTTTTGGCAACAGCAGTTCTTCGCCAACAACTTGGCCAATCTAAATCAATTGAATGAATTCTACCCGTTGCTGCTGCTGTTCTTTGTTCCGGCGCTCACGATGGGCGTGTGGTCCGAGGAACGTCGTCGCGGCACCGATGAGCTCCTGCTGACTCTGCCCATCACCGACGTGGAGGTCGTGATAGGCAAGTATCTGGCCGTGCTGGGGATTTACACCGTATCGCTGGTGTTGTCGCTGAGCCACGTCATCGTGTTGTTCTGGCTCGGCAGCCCGGATATCGGCCTGATGGTCGCCAACTACCTCGGCTATTGGCTCATGGGGGCCGGTCTTCTGGCAGTTGGCATGCTGGCCTCCCTGTTGACCTCTCACGCGACAATCGCCTTCATCCTGGGCGCTGTCTTCTGTGCGATCGTGGTCTTGGTCAACTCGGGCCAGTTCGTACTCAACCGGTGGATTCAGGAGACTCTGGGATCGCTCGGCGTTGTCTACCACTTTACCGACTTCGCACGCGGCGTCATCAGCCTGAAGAGTTTGCTGTACTTTGTCTCCCTCGCCGGTATTATGCTGTATCTCAACGTCGTTCTCATCTCACGACGACACTGGCCAACAGAGGCTGGCGGCTACAAGTTCTGGGGACATCATGTCGTGCGTGCCCTGGCTCTGGTGGTAGCGCTGGTAGCCTTCAATACCATTGTCGCACGGGCAAGCATCAGGCTCGATGTCACCGCTGAACAACTGCACTCGCTGTCGGATCAAACCGAGCAGATACTCGACAACCTCCCCGAAGATAGCCCCATCCTGGTGCAGGCCTTCGTCAGTCCCGAGGTGCCGCGTGCCTATGTGGAAACGCGCGCCAACCTGATCAGCAAGTTGCAGGAGATCTCGGCAACGGCTGGCGACAAGGTCCAGGTACTCATACACGACACCGAGCCATTCACCCAGCAGGCCCGCGATGCGCGCGAGAAGTTCAGTATTATGCCGCGTCAGGTCACTGTCACTGAGACCGCGCGCGCGTCTACGGAACAGGTCTTTCTGGGGGTGGCGATTACTTCCGGCGCTAACGAGGAAGTGATTCGGTTCCTTGATCGCGGTCTGCCGGTAGAGTACGAACTGGTGCGCTCGATTCGTGTAGCGGCCCGAGCCGAGCGGAAGCGAGTGGGGGTCATGGATACAAAGGCAGGGATCTTCGGTGGTATGGACTTCCAGACCATGACCAATACTCCACCCTGGCCCATTGTCAACGAGTTGCGCAAGCAGTACGAAGTAGTCGGGGTCAGCCCGCTCGATACCCTGCCAACGAATCTCGATGCACTCCTGGTCGTGTTGCCATCCTCGTTGACTCAAGAGGAAATGGACAAGCTCAAGGAGTACATCCTCGCGGGGAATCCTACCATGCTGCTGGTTGATCCGGTTCCGGTCTTCGACATAGGTCAGGCGCCGGTCCTGCCCAGGCAACAAGCCAATGCGTTCGGCGGACCTCAGCAATCCAACGAACCACCTAAGGGCAACATCGGGACCTTCTTCGGCGAACTGGGGCTCTCATGGAATCCCATGCAGGTGATTTGGGACGGTTACAATCCGCATCCCACGCTGAGCTCTTTCCCGCCGGAGATACTGTTTCTGGCCGCATCGAACGAGACGACCGAGGCCTTCAGCCCCTTCTCCCCTACAACCGACGGGTTGCAGGAGATGGCTATGATCTACGGGGGTTTCATGTTCAAAGGAATGAACACCGATCACGAGTTCATCCCGCTGGTTCGTACGGGACGGATGTCCGGTATCGTAAACTTCAATCAGGTGGTCCGTCGCGGTTTTCTGGGTATGGGCTTCCAGCTCAATAACAACGTCCGCCGGATGCCCACCAGCGAGACCTATATCGTGGCCGGACACATACTCGAAGGCGACCCGGCCGATACAGCCGGGGGCGTCAACGCCATCGTGGTGTCAGATATCGATTTCATCGGCGAGCAGTTTTTCCGTATGCGCTCTCAGGGAATCGCCACGCTGAACTTTGACAATATTACATTCTTTTTGAACTGTATTGACATGCTTGCGGGCGATGATTCCTTTATCGAGCTGCGCAAGAAGCGCGTCAAACACCGCACCCTGGAAACAGTGGAAGCGCAGACACAGCAGTTCATCGAGCAGCGCATAGAGGAAGAAAGCGAAGCTGAGAAACAGGCCCAGGAGGCCCTCGACGAGGCCCAGGCCAGACTCGACGAGAAGGTGGCCCAGATTCAGAACCGGACCGATCTGGATCAGCAGACCAAACAGATCATGGTGCGCAACCTGCAGGAGGTTGAGAGCCGCCGGTTTGAGGTCCTCAAAACGAATATCGAGGCTGAGAAGGAACTGAAGATCCAGGTCAGCCAGGAGAATATGGAACGCGCCATCCGGAGTATCCAGACCCGGATCAAAACCCTGGCTGTCCTTTTGCCGCCGGTGCCGGTGTTTGTGCTGGGCGTGTTTATTTTCATCCGCCGTCGTAACCGGGAGCGTGAAGGTGCCGCCATGGCCCGCAGGCTTCGGAGTTAACAAACTGAGGAGTATGGCATTATGCAGGAAATGAAGACAACCATTTGGTTTGTGGCGATCGCGGCGATCCTGGTGGTCCTGGCCTGGATACTGGCCCCTCAACGGATTACTCCCGATGCCTTCGTCGACCAGGGCGAGCCGTTCTTCCCCGACTTCACCAACCCTAATGAGGCTACTACGCTCGAGGTCATAGAGTTCGACCCGGAGAGCGGCCAGGCAAGGCCCTTCAAGGTGACCTTTCAGGACGGGCGATGGACTATTCCATCACACCATAACTACCCCGCCGATGCGGCCGATCGCCTGGCCCAAACGGCTGCCGGCGTGATCGATTTGAAAAAGGACGATTTCCGGTCCAATACGATCTCCGACCAGCCCCTCACCGGTACGCTGGATC
>WJKG01000050.1 GCA_014729205.1 candidate division GN15 bacterium
ACGGAATCGAAGAGCATGGCCTGCAGCGGTGCCTGGGGGTCGCCTATGGGCGGCGGAATGTACTTAACGATGGCCTCGAGTAGTTCCGGGATGCCTATCCCCTCTTTGGCGGAGCAGCGAATGACCTCCTCGGGCTTGCAACCGAGGAGATTGACGATGTCGTCGACGACCTGATCGGTCTGGGCGTTGGGCAGATCGATCTTATTGACAACCGGCAGGATCTCCAGGTCGTTTTCCATGGCCAGGTACAGGTTGGAGAGAGTCTGGGCCTCAATGCCCTGGGAAGCGTCGACAACGAGGACGGCGCCCTCACAGGCTGCAAGGGCTCGGCTGACTTCATAGGTGAAGTCGACATGGCCGGGAGTGTCAATCAGGTTGAAGGTGTACATGCGGCCATCGATAGCCTTGTAGTAGAGCCTGATGGCGTGGGCCTTGATGGTTATGCCGCGCTCGCGCTCGAGATCCATGGAGTCGAGTACCTGCTGCTTCATCTCGCGCGTGGTGAGGGTCTGGGTTGATTCCAGAATTCGGTCGGCGAGAGTTGACTTCCCATGGTCGATATGGGCGACGATCGAGAAGTTGCGTATGTGTGACAGGTCGGCCATTGTCTGGTTTTCATCCTTGGGTTGTCAGCCGGGGGGTTACCGGTGTACCGGCTCAACGAGCGAGCAAAATACCGCCGGTTGGTGGTATTGTCAAACGCGGAATCACTGTTCGAGGTAGCCGGCCAGGCGCTCTTTGAATTCGGATTTGGGGATGTTGGAGTCAAGCGTTCCGTTGAAGGCTATCGAGATATCGCTGGTTTCCTCGGAGACGACGATCACGACGGCATCGGAGACCTCGGAGACGCCGATGGCGGCCTTATGGCGCATACCAAAGAGCTTGCGGTATCGCTGGTTAGTGGTCAGCGGCAGTGAACAAGCGGCGGCAGTGATGTAGTCGCCGGAGACGATAGCGGCGCCATCATGGAGTGGCGTATAGGGTGTGAACAGGGTCACCAGGGTCTCCCATGAGAGGCGAGCGGAGAGTTGTTTGCCGGATTCGGCAAAGTTGCGCAGTCCGGTGCGTCGCTCGATCACGATCAGGGCGCCGTAGTTAAGCTCGGACAGACGCAGGGCAGCGCGGGAGACTTCATCGATGGCCCGCTGGCCTTCAAGCGGCATCAGGCGGCGCATGAGTCGGTTCTGTCCGAAGCGGGCGAGGACATTGCGCAGTTCGGGCTGGAAAACAATGACGAGGACAATCAGTCCGAAGGTGGCCAGATTGGAGAAGAGCCAGGTGAGGGCTTCCAGGCGGAACCAGAAAGAGACAAAGGCGACCCCGGCGAGCAACAGCAGCCCTACCATGATCTGGGCTGAGCGGGTGCCCTTGATCAGCTTGAGCATCTGGTACAGGATGAATGACACGATGGCGACATCGATGGCATCCTTGACACCGAAGCGTATGAAGTCTATCTCGAACAGTGTCACGCGTGACTCCTGATAGCCTGAACGATTTTGAGGGCCTCGACTGTGGGGGCCACATCGTGAACGCGCACGATATCGGCACCGCCAGCGACCGCCATGACGGCGGCGGCGAGTGACCCGCCTATTCTTGTATCGGCCGTTGTACTCTCGGGATTCAACATGCCGATGAAGCCCTTTCGGGAGGCACCCACCAGCAGCGGCATGCCGAAGCGTTTGAACTCAGAGACGTTTCCGAGAATCTCCAGATTGTCGGACAACCGTTTGCCGAAGCCAATGCCGGGATCGAGTATGATTCGGGCGCGATCGATGCCATGTGACTCGCAATAGGAAAGGCGCTCCTCGAAGAACTCACCAATCTCCTGAACGACATCGCTGTAATGCGGGTTCTGCTGCATGGTTTGCGGCGTACCCTGCATGTGCATCAGAACGAGCGGGCACTTGCGTTCAGCGATGACGGACACCATCTCGGCGTCGAAACGGAGTGCTGAAATGTCATTGACGAGGTCAGCGCCGGCCGTCAGGGCCTGGCGGGCGACGTCAGCTTTGTAGGTGTCGACAGATATGATGGCGTCGGGGCTGTCGGAGCGTATGGCTTCGATTACGGGGATGACGCGTTGCAACTCTTCTTCGCTGGAGATGGGATCGGCCCCGGGGCGGGTGGATTCGCCACCGATATCGAGGATGTCGGCGCCGTCGTCCTGCAGGGTTAGCGCGTGCGAGGCAGCCCGATCGGCGTCGAGGAAACGGCCGCCGTCGGAGAATGAGTCCGGGGTGACATTGACGATACCCATGACCAGCGGGCGGGACAGTTCGAGTTGTCGTCCCGGTCGCAAGTGGATGACGGGTTTGATTTCCTCGGATCGTGTGAAGGTTTGTTTCTGCATTCTGGTGCGCTCCGAGGTCAAGATACGGATTTTAGACTGGGGCCTCAAGGGGTAAGTTGGGTGGGGGATGCCGGAGGTGAGAGCTGGCGCCAAGATTGTCCTTGGTGTCGGGATGTCGTCGGGAGAACCCACCGCAAGCGGTGAAGCACGGGGAAAGAGAAAAAGGGACGCCGCGGTGGCGTCCCTTTGAGGTTCGTTGGTTATGTCACTGCGTTCAGGCTTTGGGGGCGGGAGCCTCCACCTCTTCCTGATCGCCGGGAGTGTTGCCGATGATCTCATCGACTTCACGGCTGTCCACTGTCTCGCGCTCGAGGAGGGCTTTGGCCAGAGCGTGCAGCTTGTCGATATTCTCCGAGAGCGCCTTGGTGGCTTTCTCCTCTGATTCCTCGATAATGCGACGGATTTCGGAGTCGATCACCTGTGCGGTGGCCTCGGAGTAGTCCTTAGACTGTGACATCTCCTTGCCCAAGAAGACGTGTTCATCGGTCTTGCCGAACGTGACGGGGCCGAGCTTGTCGGACATGCCCCAGTTGCAGACCATCTTTCGCGCCAGTTTGGTGGCGCGGTCGAGATCGTTGCCGGCACCGGTTGTGTAGTGCTCGAAGACGAGCATCTCGGCCACACGGCCACCCATCATAAAGACCAGCATCTTCTCGAGATACTCGCGCGGATAGGTGTGGCGTTCGTCCATAGGCAAGGCCTGAGTGACACCGAGGGCCATACCGCGCGGAATAATGGTGACCTTATGAATCGGGTCAAAGTCTTTCTGGAACTTGGCCGCGAGGGCGTGGCCGGCCTCGTGGTAGGCGGTCATTTCTTTCTCTTTGTCGGAGATGACCATCGACCTGCGCGCCGATCCCATGAGTACCTTGTCTTTGGCTTCCTCGAAATCTTCCATTGTCACGGCGTCGCGATCACGTCGCGAGGCAAGCAGGGCGGCCTCGTTGACCATGTTGGCAATATCGGCGCCGGACATGCCCGGGGTACCGCGTGCGAGGACCTCGAGCTCGACATCCTCGGACATCTTGATCTTGCGCGTGTGTACATCGAGAATACCCTTACGGCCGTTGACATCGGGCGTACCGACCACAATCTGGCGGTCGAAACGGCCGGGACGCAGCAGGGCGGGATCGAGTACATCGGGGCGGTTGGTGGCAGCGATGAGGATAACACCTTCGTTGGCATCGAATCCGTCCATCTCTACCAGTAGCTGGTTGAGGGTTTGTTCGCGCTCATCGTGACCGCCGCCCAGTCCGGCACCACGGTGGCGCCCGACAGCGTCGATCTCATCGATGAAGATGATGCAGGGTGCATTGCGCTTGCCCTGGTCGAACAGATCGCGTACACGACTGGCGCCGACACCGACGAACATCTCAACGAAGTCACTGCCGGACATACTGAAGAACGGGACGCCAGCTTCGCCGGCAACAGCCCGTGCGAGCAGGGTCTTCCCCGTTCCGGGAGGACCGAGCAGCAAGGCGCCTTTGGGGATTTTGCCTCCGAGTTTCTGGAATTTGCCGGGCTCTTTGAGGAATTCGATGATCTCCTCGAGTTCTTCTTTGGCCTCGGCCGCGCCGGCGACATCGCCGAACGTAACCTTCGGCCGCTCATCGGTGAGCAGCTTGGCCTTGCTCTTGCCGAAGGAGAAGAGGCCGCGCGGTCCGCCACCGCCACCCTGCATCTGACGAATGAAGAACAGCCAGATGAGAATCAGCAGCAACCAGGGACCTATTGTGGCCAGATAATGGAAGATCGAGGGGCTTTGATCCTTGGCTATGATGCGGACACCGTCGTTGTAGAGCCGGTTGACCAGTGTGTAATCGGTATCGGCAAAGGGAATCCTGGTTGTGAACTTGGTAAAGGCGTTCGGAGTATTTGCCGACGGGAATGTCTTGGCGTCCTTCAGGAGGCCTTTGATAGACCGATCGGTAAACGTGACTTCAGCGACGTTGCCGTTTTCAACTTCCTGCATGAATTCGGTGTAGTTGATTTCGACCGCATCGCGCGTCAGATTGCCCCATAGCGATACCAGGACAGCGAAAACGAGGAAGAGGGCGACCCAGAACAGGACGGTGCGACCGGCGCCTCGCCACTGACCGGGGTCTTTTCCTGAACCACCATCGCCTTTTTTACGTGATCCACGTTTGTCCTGGGGACCGGGCGGGCCGAAGTGCAGGGGCTTGTTGTTATCTAAGAGGTTGCTCATTCTAATCTTTATACTGTCGTTGTCGGCTGAGAATTCACAGAAAGGCTGTCAGCCGCACAGTTTGTTCCGTTTATCGGCGTCGCCGTAGGCCCGCTTAATGCAAGTCTGCCGGGTTCCACCTGGTTGGTTTACTGATCAGCAATGCGACCGATATAGGGCAGGTTCCTGAATTTCTGGGTATTATCCAGACCGTAGCCGATAACGAAATCATTGCCAATCTTGAAGCCAATATACCTGGGACGCACCTCCATGCGTCGACTTGCCGGTTTATCTATGAGTGTAACAACCTCGACCGAGGCCGGTTCCTCTGCGCGAACGTTCTCGAGAATAGCCGAAGCGGTTCGACCGCTGTCGACAATCCCCTCCACGATCAGGACATCGCGGCCCTTGAGCGATAGCTGCGAATTTCGATTGACCGTTATCTCTGCATCCTGCTTGCTGCCGTGGCGATAGGACTCGGCGGAGATGAACTCCACCTCGAGCGGCAGGTCAATATGCCGCATGAGATCGGCCATGAAGACGATGCATCCCTTGAGGACACCGAGTAGCAGTGGTGCCTTGCCCTTGTAGTCCCGAGCGATCTGCAGTCCAAGTTCGGTTACACGGCGTTCAATCTTCTCGGCATCGAGCAGTCGTTCGAATTTGAGCCGTGGTTCAGCGTTTATGCCGGATGATCTCAAGTCTCATTACCTCTTGTGTTGCGCGATCAACCTTGACCCGTTCGGCGATTTCGAAACCGGCCAGCCAGATGATTCCCTTCTGGTCGCAGACCACCGGGATTTCATCGCGGTAGACGGCAGGGATCTTGCGGTCGGTCAGATAGTCGCCGATCTTCTTGGTTCCGGTCATGCCAAAGGGGACAAATCGGTCCCCGTCTTTGACAGTTCGTACTGAAAGGCTACCGGAAAGTTTCTCCTTATCGACTGTGACCTGTCGGGCACGACGAATTCGCGGGATTGCTTCCCCATCGTACGTCTGCGGGCGACAGACCAGACTCATTTTCATTCCGGGCAGGCGGGTACGCCTGCTGACAATCGGCAACTCCCATCGAGCGCGCCGCATATGGTGCATCACGACAAGCTGGCCGATTCGTTCGGCGCGAGTGCGGCCCGGTAGAGCGACCGGTCTGGCGCTGACTTCGAGCAGGCTTTCGAGGCGAGAGATGACGACCTTATCGACGCCTTGTTGTTCACCCAAAAGCTCTGCAACACAACGCCTTAGCACTCGGCGGCGAATTGCCCTATCATAACGGGTCAGTTTGTCGATAGCAAGCTCTATCTTGCCGCCGGGCGTGGTTGTTCGCACTTTTGCCAGTGCTTTGTCGGTCCGTGCATCGAGCGCCTCGACCTCGATAGCAGCGATCTCGGCCAGCGAAACCAGTGAGCGGTTGATTCTGGGGTTAAGACGCTTGCGGATCTGCGGCAGCAGCTTGTGGCGGATATAGTTGCGGTCATAGGTGAGTTGGGCGTTGGTTTCGTCTTCACGGTAGGGCAAGTCGTGGTGATCGCGGTATTCTTCCAGTTCAATGCGTGTGAACTCCAGCAGGGGGCGCACGATCCTGCCGCGCTTGCGGGGGATTCCAGCCAGTCCGTTGATGCCGGTGCCGCGGATGATTCTGAACAGCACGGTTTCAGCCTGATCATCGGCGTGATGCCCCAGAACGATGCGGTCGCATTCCTCCTGCCGCGCGAGTTGTTCGAATACCTGGTAGCGGATCTCACGAGCGGTCTCCTCGAGGCCGGTCTTACCGGTCCTGGCCAGGGCCGGGATATCGTAGGTTTCAACGATCAGAGGGATCTTCCACTGTTTGCACAGTTCTTCACAGAACTGCTGATCGCGCTCGGCGTTCCGAGGACGAATGAGGTGGTTGATGTGCGTCGCGACAAGCTGCCAACGACGCCGGGAAGCGAATCGGCGTAGAAGATGCAGAAGGCAGACGGAATCGGTGCCACCTGACAGGGCGACAAGCAGTTTCTGGTTGTCCTCGATCAGGCGGTGCTGGTCAATGATCTTTGCGACAGCTTTCAGAAGGGGCATCGGATTCAATCACCAGTCTTCAGTACTCTGGACACCATTCATGGTTGGCTTGCGGTGGTGTCAGTGGTAGTGGTGTCGGCGAGTTGTTGTTCGATACGGGTCTTGTATTCCTGATAACGTCGCGGGCTCATTTCCGGGTCGACCATACTAATCAGGTTGTGAGCTTTTCGGTATTGTCCCACATTGTAGAGGGTGGCGGCGTAGTTCAGCAGGGCCGGCTGGAATGTGGGCGATATAGCCAGGGCCTCCTCGAAGTATCTTGCAGCCTCGCGGTGTTGTTCCATCGCTTCGAGGGTGGTGGCGAGGCTGTTTATCACGTGCAGGTGATATGGATTGACGCGGTAGGCGCGTTCGAACGCCTCTTTGGCGTCGGGTACGCGGCCATAGCCGTAAAGGCCC
>WJKG01000051.1 GCA_014729205.1 candidate division GN15 bacterium
ACCGTTGCTGTCGGTCTTCTTGACGCGCCAGAACGAGTCGATGAACCATCGATTAGAGTCGTAGATGTGCTCGATCACCTCGAAGCCCGTCTCGGCCGCAAGGGTCTCGATGTCTGACTCCAGGTACTTGTAGGAGTACTCGATATGAATCGGCTCCCAGGGTCCGAACTTGAAGGAGCGACCGATCGCGTCGATGAACACATCCTGCGCCTCGAGACTGACCAGGTAGCTTTCCATGGCCCCGGAGAAGACGTCGTAGGTGCCGATATGGCGGAACTTGCTGATGTCGAACTCGCCGCCCAGCTCACGGTTGATGCGCTCGAGCACATTGAAGTTGAACGCGGCCGTGACGCCCTCGGAATCGTTGTAGGCCTTGACCAGCAGTTCGATGTCTTTCTTCAGGTCGAAGCCGATGATCAGGTTGTCACCGTTGTTGAGACAGTTCCACATCGAGCGCAGAAACACGCGAGCTTCGGCGTGGCTGAAATTGCCGATGCTGCTGCCGAGGAAGATGGCGATATTCTTGCGGCGGTAGCGGTTGTTGAGCCACTTAATCCCGGTGAAATACTCGCTGATCAGCGCCGTGAGTTCCAGGTCCGGGAAGCGGCGGGTCATGTCATCGGCAAGCTTCTCCAGGGCAGAATGCGAAATATCGATCGGAACATACTGAAAGTCGAGATTGTGCTTGAGGAACGCCTCGATTAAATAGGAGGCCTTAAGCGCGCTCCCGGCACCGAACTCGACGAGGTTGAAGGGCTGGTTGTCGGCTAACTCAGCGAAACGACCGGCGCATCGCTCAAGGATGTCGAGTTCACACTTGGTGGGGTAGTATTCATCCAGTTGCGTGATTTTGTCGAACAGGCGGCTGCCTTCGGCATCGTACATGTACTGCGACGGGATGCGCTTGCGTTGTTCGGACAGGCCCACCAGAATATCGAGGGCGAAAGCCTCACGGGCGCCAAAGTTGCGGGCGAAATCGGCTGCGCTGACTACCTTAATCGTTTGCTGTGACATGGTGCTCTCAGTATGCGGTTCTGTCTCTGTTTTGCTCATTGGGGATCATCGGCCAGGCGTAAACCGGTGAACTGCCATCGCTTGTCGCTATGGAAGAAATTCCGGTAGGTCGGCCGAATATGATCATGCGGCGTGGCACATGAGCCGCCTCGGAGCACGATCTGGTTGTTCATGAACTTTCCATTGTATTCACCCAGCGCGTCCTTTGCCTGGCGATAGCCGGGATACGGCAGATAAGCGCTGGAGGTCCATTCCCACAGATTGCCGAACATCAGATCGAACCCATCGCCGCCGGCCAACGGTTTGGCGGCCGGGTGGAAGAGGCGATCTTCGGCAAAGGCCCCACGATTGTCATCGATCGCCTGC
Source organism: candidate division GN15 bacterium (assembly GCA_014729205.1). Classification (GTDB taxonomy): domain Bacteria; phylum Zixibacteria; class MSB-5A5; order GN15; family FEB-12; genus WJKG01. The sequence goes on from WJKG01000051.1 coordinate 1,381, forward strand.
TTGAGCGAGGCAATCTCCCACTCCTGTTCAGTGGGCAGTCGCTTGCCCGCCCATCGGGCATAGGCGTGAGCTTCATGGTGGCTGATGTGACTGACCGGTTCGGCGGGGTCGACAGGGCGGAAGCCGTGCATGGTCATAACCATCCACTTGCCCTCGACCAGCTCCCAATAAAGCGGTGCCTGCCAGTGCTCGGACTGGACAATGTCCCACCCATCGGCAAACCACCAGCGGTGGTCCTCATAGCCGTCGTCCTTCATGAACTCCATGAACTCGGCGTTGGTCACCGGTCGCGTGGCGAGTTTGAATTCCTTGATATAGGCGGTGTGGCGGGGGCTTTCGTTGTCATAGGCAAACTCATTGCCTCCGTAACCGATTTCGACTTTGCCCGACGGAATCTCGATCCAACTCATTTCATCCGGCAAGTCGCCCCGCTCGTGCTCTCGCTTAATATATGGCGGGCGAAGCGGGTTGCTGGCCAGGATGTGTTTGATGTCGGTTATGAATAATTCCTGATGCTGTTGTTCGTGGTTGATGCCCAACTCCAGCAGGGTATATACAGTCGGCCAGTCTTCCTCGCTGACCTGCTCAATCAGTCGCGCTGTCCGGGCGGTGATGTTGTCGCGGTAGTCCATCACCTTCTCGACTGTTGGCCGCGACAGCGTACCACGGAGATCACGCTGGACGCGATCTCCGAGACTCTGGTAATAGGAGTTGAACACATAGTAGAAGTCGCGGTGGAACTTCCGAAAACCGGTCTCGAACTGTTCGAGGACGATCTGTTCGAAGAACCAACTGGTGTGTCCCAGGTGCCATTTCGGAGGACTGACATCCTCGATAGTCTGAACGACGAAATCCTCGGTTTTCAGCGGCTGGCAGAGTTCTTCGGAGAACTTGCGTACAGCCAGGAATCTGTCGGCGAATTGCTTTCGATCCATGAAGTTATCCCGCATTAGATGTATTGTCGGCAGATAGTGTTATAGCTGAAACAAGACGGGGCGCTACATGTTCCGCCCGGTGAAGAAGGCCGGCCGCCGATTGGTGAAATCGGTCGACCGGCGCGAAACTGTTCAGGAAGGGGACTCTGTTGGCCTCAGTGGGCGATCTCCTTGTCGGTGAACAGATATTCCTTGAGCTCTTCCTCGAATGTCTTGTCATGGCGACGAATCCACTCGATGATCATGGCGGCGTGTTCCTTTTCCTCGTCACGGTTGTGCTCAAGGATCTTCTGCAGGGCATTATCGTCGCAGGCATCGACTCGTTGCTGATACCAGTCAACAGCCTCGAGTTCTTCGACGAGGGAGACGATAGCGCGATGCATATCGATAGTTGACGCAGATAGTTTCTCTTCTTTTTCGTGCAAGCCTTCACTTGACATACCAACGATCTCCTTTACGCGGTTTGCATTCGGTCATGTGCTTCTGTATGTCCGTCAATGGTAACCGATACTGTCGCATCGGGCAAGTGTGTGCGAAGTTGATTGACAAAAGTAGGTCAAACGCACCACTATATATGAGGCAACAGTTTACACCTCCATAAGGACGTCTGTTATGAGAACAACAATGATATGGCTTGTATGTGCCCTGATAGTGCTGGCGAGTGTGCCGGTGTGGTGCTGCACCAATCTGCTGGTAACCAAGGGAGCCTCCGATGACGGCTCGGTCATGATCACTTACACTTGCGATGGGCGATTCCATCCGCATCTGGATCGTACGCCCGCCGCCGATTATCCTCCGGGTGATTCGCTGGCCATCAAGCGCTGGGGTGGCGAAGTGAAGGGGTGGATTGACCAGGTGGAGCATACTTACGCCGTGGTCAACCTGATCAACGAGCACCAACTCGCGATCAGTGAGACGACCTTCGATGGGCGACCCGAGCTGCGCAATCCGGACGGGTTGCTGCACTACTGGGATCTGATGCAACTGGCCCTGCAGCGTGCCAGGACGGCGCGCGAAGCGATTGATGTCATCACCGACCTGGTGGCGCGTTACGGTTATGGCTCCACCGGCGAGTCGATCTCGATTGCCGATACAGAGGAGGCCTGGATCCTGGAAATAATCGGCCCGGGGCCGGACTCGGTCAACCAGGGACGGGTTACCGATGGTGCTCTTTGGGTGGCGCGTCGCGTGCCCGATGGCTACATCAGTGCCCACGCTAACAAGGCGCGGATCGGGACATTCCCGCTCGATGACCCGGACAATTGCATCTACAGCGAGCATGTGATCGAGTTTGCTGTTGAGCAGGGGTACTATGATCCCGAGAGCGGTGAACCCTTCCGCTATAATGAAGCATACTGTCCGTCGAATCCCCGCAACAAGCGATACGCCGAAGCTCGTGTGTGGAGTCTGTTCCGTCGTGCGGCACCTTCGATGGAGCTATCTCCCGATTATCACCGAGCTGTCCCGGGGGCGGAGCGTTATCCATTATGGATCAAGCCGGATAAGAAGATCAGTTTGCAGGACGTGTTTGATCTGATGCGCGATCACTATGAGGGGACACCGTTTGACATGACCCAGGGGGTGGATGCTGGTCCGTACGGTTGCCCGAATCGGTGGCGTCCGATGACCTGGGAGGTTGACAGTGTTGCCTACGCCTGGGAACGGCCGATTTCAACTCAGCAGACGGGATTCTCGTTTGTCTCACAATCGCGCGGATGGCTGCCGGACAAGGTCGGCGGTGTGATCTGGTATGGTGTTGATGATACGTACACTACCTGCTATGTACCGCTATACTGTTCCATTGAGGGTCTCCCGGAGCCATTTACGGTGGGCAGCTACAAGGCGTTCAGCTGGGAGTCGGCCTTCTGGGTGTTCAACTTCGTCGCCAACTTCGCGTGCCTGAAGTTTGACTATATGTACCCGGAGGTCAAGGCAGTACAGGATGCGCTGGAGGGACAGTTTATCGCGCTACAGCCGGCGGTGGACAAGACCGCGGGAAACCTGCTTGAGTCTGATCCGGAGTTGATGCGTGCCTACCTGACCGACTACTCGGTGAGCGCCGGGGAGAAGGTGGTTCGTCGCTGGACCGAGCTGGCCGAATACCTGATTGCCAAGTACAATGACGGGTACGTCGCCGAGGAACCGGGACGGCCGCAACCGAAGGGCTATCCTGAGCGGTGGCTTCGGGCAGTTCTGGAATCGCGTGCGGATGATTTCCGGTTGCCGGTGGTGGACTCGACCGCCGACGCCGGTCGCCTCGTAGATTAGGCAACCGACCGGACTGTTGGCGCGTAGGATAGATAATATACTGATACGATCCATGTTGCGGGAGTGCCGCGTGCGGAGGATCTCTTCGCTTGACTATCGTGACTTTGTGGATTTGATTGGTATACTTAGACGGCCTGACAAGCTCAAAACCATATGGAGGAACGGATGAAGTCCTTTCACCTTGTGTGCTGCGTGCTGGCATCGTTGCTGTTGATCGGCGGTGTGCAGGCGGCCGATTACACGCTGGAAGCGTACCAAACCAAAGCTGAGGAAGCCTCGGGCGAGGCTGAGATGATCGAGCTCATGAAGGACTTCATGGCTAACGCGGAGGATATTGAGGTGCTCCGGACGGTGCAGTCCTCGTGGGAGCAGATGGATCCTGACGGTGCCCTGGCATACGCTCGCGAGCTGGTCGAGGAGCATCCGGAGTCGGCCAAGCATTTGTATCTGCTGGGCCGAGTAGTGCAGTCACCACCCGAGCAGGTGGAGATTGGACGACGGGTCATCGAGATGGATCCCGACTGGCCGTATGGATACCGGCTGGTGACGGCATCGTACGCAACAAATCTCTTCGATGCCACCAAAGAGTCGGAGGAGACAGCACAGCTCGCACAGATGCTCGATGCCGATGGCGCACACTTCGTGACGTTCGCTGAACTGCAGCCCGACGAGCCGCTCTCATGGCGTTTCTTGAAGGCATACTATATGCACACCGGCGATTGGCAGGGCCTGGAAGAGGCATTGGACAAGGCCAAGGAAGTAAATCCGGGGCTGGCGAGCCAGGTGGAGTATGCGACTTGTTACGCCGGTAAGGGCGATATTGCCCGGGCCAAGCAGACGGTGCAGGAGTTTGTTGAGCAAATGGTGTCCTCGGGCAATATTCCCGCGGGAGACCAGGACAAGTATATGAATCACTTCTATCGGACGGCATTGGTTGACGCCCGGCAGTTCGATGCGGCGATCGAGTTCGTGAAGTCATCCGAGGGATTCGAGTCAGACAAAGAGGCGCTCTACGATGCGGCCTGTTTGTATTCGCTCAAGGGCGACGCCACGGCTGCGATTACGCACCTGGAACGGGCCGCGGAAGCGGGTTGGGACGATGCCTGGCACATGAGCCAGGATCCGGACATGGAGCCGTTGCGTGACGATCCGCGCTATGCCGCCGTTGTCACCACGGTAGAGGCGAACTGGGAAAGCGGCGCGGACCAGCGGAAGGCGGAGGCGCTGGCCGGGAAGATCAGCAAGCCGGCTCCGGGCTGGTCGCTGGAGGATGCCGAGGGCAACACGGTCAGCCTGGCCGATCTGAAGGGCAAGGTCGTTGTGCTCGACTTCTGGGCGACCTGGTGCGGGCCGTGCCGCATGGCGATGCCGATGATCGATGAGTTCGTCGAGGAGCATGCTGCTGAAGATGTGCGTGTGTTCAGTGTCAATGTATGGGAAGAGCAGGGAGCCAAGCAAAAGGAGTACATGCAGGAGCATGACTACGATATGACCCTGCTGTACGGCACCAACGACCTGGCCCGCGAATACGGGGTGCAGGGGATTCCTCACCTGTGTGTGATTGACAAGGATGGAAATATTCGCTACGAGGCCGGCGGGGTGCACGCGGGACTGCTGGAGAACCTGATCTGGTGGACGAACGACTTGCTGTAAGCAACAACAGACAGCATTAGCTTTTGCGTGAAGCTAAAGCAGCAGGCGCCGGGGTTTTTTTGCAAGCTCCGGCGCTTTTCATATTGGCGACTGAACCTCAGGGGAGTTCGACGAGGTGCTTGCGTTTGGTCAGGCCGCGGGCGCCGGCCAGGTAACAGAAGCCGATGAACAGCGCCACCGCGGAGTAGATATAGTCGTTCGGGGGAAGCGTAGTACTTTCGGGCTGCATGAAGAACTGCGGAATGATGAACAGCCCTCGGAGCGTGTAAACAATGGCAATCACCCACAGAACCGGTACCATGAGCGGTAACTGGCGGTAGCGACCTGAGCCTGAGAGGCCATAGAGGCCAAAGATCCAGAAGATACCAGCGATGAACAGCGTGACGAGCGGTGGAATCAACGAGCCCTCGCGGGCCAGCTGGGTCATCTCGTAACCGGCTCCGAAGTACTCATAGGCCCACGGGCCGAGGAAGACAATGGCTACGTGCACAAAGCCGAAGATGATATTCATCAGGCCGCCGACAAACAGCCAGGCACGGAATCGAGTTGGGATAATCTCTTCGTAGGGTTTGTTAGCAGTCGTTTCGGGCATAGTCCTACAAGCAAGCGAAGAAAAGGTGAATTGTCAAGCGGGGTCGAGGCGACTGAGCCAGCCGTCGAGGAAGACCCGCTGCGTTGGGGTTCCACGAACACGTGCCAGGTAGTGTTCGCCCTGGCGGATGGCGAGGGCAATGGTGAGCGTTCTTGAGCGGCCCGTGTTGTGGATGTGGTCAATAGCGGTCTGGGTGCGCGGGCCAATGATGCCATCGATGGCGAGTTGCGGACAGTTGGGTGAGCTAAGCAGGCTGATGATTTGCTGCAGGATGCTGGCTGCCCGTGAGGCCCCGAGATGGGCAGCCAGATCCAGCAGCCGGTTGGCAACGCGTTGCGAGGCGATACGCCCACCGCCGATCCGATCCCAGTAGTACTCGCGGTACCAGTTGGTGACCTGGCGTTTCAGGCAGGTCAAGTCGGTCAGGAGGTCGGGGAAGGCCGGATGCTCCCGGGACGCATCAATGAAGCGCCAGCCGGGCCAGTCGGGATGGTGATGGCGCGAGATGCCGGCATAGGTCTCACCGCCTTCGTCATGGGGATGATGGTTCCATCCGCCCTCGCGCGCGAGCAGACCGGTCAGAGCGGTTTGGAAATCGGCCATGAAGTTCTCCTTCCCGAGGTGGTGTTGGGCCTCGCCCGAGCCATTGGGGCGGGCGTGTCGCGTTCATCCCTGGGGCTGAAGAGGAAATCTGGTGCGATGTTGTAGAGAAAGTGTACGGGGGAGATTAGTTGGGATTTGCTCTACATGAGGAGTTCGCCTGAAGAGTTGGGTTGCCGGTCAGAGCGAGTTCAACCGATAAGCGCCGGGGACAAGAGTTCTCCGACAAGCGTCGGGCCACCCCACACTCCGTGCCCGAGTTGATACTGATTGTGATGTGCCATGCGTCGAGGTTTCCTCAGACACGTCTCTCGGCGATAGGCCAGGATGCCGCCCACATGAATTTCGCGGAAGAAGCCACCGCAAGGGATTCGGATTCCGGGCTACTTCAGAAGAAGCATCTTCTTAGTCGCGGTGGCGTTGTCGGTTGTCAGTCGGTAGAAGTAGACTCCGCTGGCGACAACATCGCCGTGCTCGTTCGTGCCATCCCAGACAATAGAGTGCACACCCGCAGACATGATCCCGCGAGCCAGCGTCCTGGTCGTCTGGCCGAGCGCGTTGTAGACCTGAAGCGTGACATTGGAGCGTCGTGTAAGCGCGAAGCTGATTGTCGTGGTAGCGTTGAACGGGTTGGGGTAATTTTGCTCGAGCCTGAACCCTCGCGGCAATGGCGATTCGCCCTGGTCGTCGTCGATACCGGTGGGCGTGTCGACTGTGAACAGGGCGTAGGTGCCGTCCTGGTCAAGCGAGGCAGTCACGAGGTTGAGCGCCGTGTCGAGGATGCTGGGCTGTTCAAGCCATTGTCCGATCTGCCTGTCCCACCGAAACACGGAGAGCAGAGCCTCCGCCGTGGAATCGGCGAGCGCCAGATCGCTATCGTCGTAATGGATGGCAAGCGAGCTCTCTGCACCCAGGTCAGTCTGGGGGTAGAGGTCGAGGTGGTGGACGTGACCCGCCTGGAGGGCATCTGGGGCGATCCCCTCGCGCAGCGGGGGATACCGGGTGGCCATGACGGTGACTCGCTCCAGATTCGCGATGGTAGTATCCAGGCTCAGGGTTGGGTTGTGCTCGCCGCCGAAGAGCTCGTTGATTTCAAGCGGGTCGGAGAGCGCGACGGACTGGAAGTCGGTGTCAAAGAAGAAAGTGTCAGCGGAATCATCAACAGCCCAGACGCGGAACGTGCCGGTAGATGAGGTATCATCGGCAGCGACGGTGGCTTCATAGGCGTTATTGTCCTGGACGAGCGAGTGGTCCAGTACGCCGCCCGTATCCGGCAGTTGCTGCAGGGTGGGTATGGCGGGGAAGGCCTGCATGGTCCGCAATCGGAAGTCCAGGCTGATGCCATCAAAGTCGGCGAAAGGGATGGCTGGGTACTCTCCCTGGATCGGGTCGAGAGTCATTTCCAAGCTGTCGCCATCGGCGGAAGCCGTGTAGACAGTGTTGTATTTTCGATTCACGGCGCTGCCGTCGAATGCAGCTACTCCGGAGTACCAGGAGTAGGGCGAGTTGCGCTTCTGGCCAGTATCAAGGTAGCCCGGGCCGGCGACCAGAACGGTGTCATCGACTCGTGAGCCAAGGATGACGATGTAGCCGGAGTCCGAGGTCTGACCTTGATAGAAGGACCTGGTGTATTTGGGCCGGTAGTTAACGACTTTGACAGCCGGCAGTGGGGTGTTGTCGATGTAGCTTCGGACGTGTACCACCCGGGGTTTGGCGAGTGGTGGACTGTGGTTCACGACGAACTCAAGTAGCGCGCCAACATCGTAGTCAAGGTTGGCGAGGTCGTCATTGGGACCGAAGAAGTAGTCGTTGCTTCCATCGAGATAGCGCTCGTCGGGCTTGATGATGGGGGCGAGGACGGTGTCATAGGCATCCTCTAGTGTCAACTCCAGGAAATCCCAGCAGGAGACGCCGTGATAGATGTACTGGTTGGTGAGTTTGCAGTTGGGCAGTTCGTACATTCTGGCCCACGACAATTCGCTCGATGACGGGCCCTGGCTGGATAGTGGGAGTCCATGTAGCCGTAGTTGGCAATCTGCGGGCAGGGCGCGGTATCGAATCTGGGCAGATACTCATCATACAGCCCCAGCATGTAGTGACCGAGTTCGTGGACAAAGGTGCGATAATGCTTCGGCGTATTGGGGTCAAGCGGGACTTCGGTGGCGCTGAGGTTTCGTCCCTTGTCGGTGGTGCCGTAGAACTTGCGAGGCATCCAGAGCTTGGCCCAGGAATAGGGGCGGTAGATGCCTCCGGTATTGGCACGCGGCCATTCGACGTTGTTGGCGCGTACGAGCACGTCGGCGCCATTCCTGGCGAAGTCGTAATCGTGGATTTCGATCGTATCCAGGCGGATCTGGCCGTCGGTGACATCGTACAGGTAGTTGGAGGCGCTGCGGAACGCGGCTATGAGATTGGTGAGGTAATCCTGCCGCATTTCCCACTCGACGGTAACCATCAGGTTGTAGGCGATAGTGGTATGGTCCATGAGCACTTTCTGAACGCGGGCGGTGTCCAGCTCGGTGTAATACATGTGGTAGGCAAGCGAATCGAACCTGGCGTTGTCCAGATGTACCGAGAACGCGGTACCGGGGCGGAAGTCATCGCCCTTGACTGAGGGTCGTGAATACAGGTGTGCGTAGAGCTTCACGGAATCTCCGGTAGCGAGCTCGGGATAGTTGAGCTTGATCATGCCGGTGGAGTCGGTGG